>JALSHM010000001.1 GCA_026982235.1 Robiginitomaculum sp.
GGCGAATTTTTCGTCGAGTGCCTTGATCATTTCGGCTTTTTTGGCATCGTCCACGAATGCGTATCGTAAGGCGTTATAGGTCATATCTTTTAGCTCGGCATAGGTGAAGTCGAACTCTTGTGTGCCCCGTACATATTCATGGGTCAGGTCAATGCGCGCAACGCCCTCATCGTCTGTGGATAGAGACATAGGTACGCCTGCTGCGCGGTAAACATGTAGCGGATGTTGGTCACCGGTAACGCCGAGTAATTTGTCTGATGATGTCAGGTTTATCTCAACCATGATTTCATTTTCGGCCATGTATTTAAGCAGGTCTTTGTAATCGGTCTCGAAGATAATATCGGTACCGTGGCCGATGCGTTTGGCGCGGGCAATATGGACAGCCTGGTTAACATGATCGCGTAGTTCGGCAGGGTGAACCAAGCCGAGCCAAAGTTCTCCGGCGTGTAGAGAAATATTACGCGGCCCCAAGGTATCGTACAGGTAACCAAGTTGCTCCATATGGTCATCATAATCCCGCAGGGCAATAAAATCGTCTTCGGGGGCGACCAGATTGGTGCCAACGAACCGCTCGTCTTGTTTCATCAATTCCCAGCCAAATATTGTATGGGCGTAGACAGCAGACAATGGTAATGTGCGCACGGGCTGGTTTAAGAAGCGAACCTCGACCGCGCAGCCTGGCATAGCATCCTCGGTACCGCATTTAAGCAGTTCGTCTTTGCGAGCCATAGCCGTGTCAATATCTTTGCGGGCACGGGCGACAATATCGGGCAGGGCGCTGCCAAATTTTCCGTCCATTAGAGTTTTATAATCCGTCTGCGCATCGCCCGTCATAGGAGCGCTGGCGACCATGGGGAGGATGGTTTCGAACAATTCCATTGTGTGCATTAGTTCCAGATAGGAAATATTTTGCTCCCCGGCCAAATTAGCGGTTTCGGCGACCATATCCCCGAAACGTGAAGGCAAGGCCGCCATGTCCATAAATGTTGCAAAAAACTGATCATGGCTTGACCAGCCTGCATAGGGAACAAAATCCCGTAGGGAGAAATTTTCAATTACTTCATTGCGCAGGTCTTGATTGAAGCTAAGTGCGTCTTTCATGGTCGGAAGATTGCCGCAACCATCAGTGCTTGGAAACCGTATAGCAAGCTCGGCTTTGTCCAGACACAAGCCGTCTTCTTCGGCCCATTTTATCCAGCTTTCCGCATATACCGCACCGAATAAATGATTGTGCAAATCACCGCCTTTGGGCATGTCTTGCAAAAATGCTCGCAGAGCAATCTCATTATCTTTGATACTCTCAAATTTGGCGGAGACACCAGTAGGTGTTGGTGCTTGTGAGCAGGAAACAAGTAGAAGGCCTGTAAGTGTGGCTAGTATTTTTTTCACAATGGTCTCCAAACATTTTATGATTTCAAGAATGTTGTAAGGGGAACTGTCTCATCTGCCAATGCTTTTTTATCAATGGTTTTGCCCGTACCCATGGTTTGTGGGATGAGCCGCTTGCCGACCATATATTCTTGGGGACGGTTGACGGCGTCCACGGCGAGAAGTTGACTGCCTTTAAAATAAAATGCGGCAAAGCTACGCCCAGCGCCCGGGTCGCCGCGTAGGACAATATCGTCATAGCCACCGGACAGCCCTGCAATCTGTAGTTTCAAATCAAATTGATCCGACCAAAACCACGGCAGAGCATTATAGGGCTTTGGCTTGCCACATATTGCCTGAGCTGCCGTCTTGGCTTGGTCGGTGGCATTAGGCACAGATTCGAGGCGTAAATGGGTGTCGTAGATTGGGTTATGGTGCCAAGTCACATCACCGACGGCATAAATGTTCGGATTAGACGTGCGGCAATGCGCATCTATGATAATGCCATTATTCACATCAAGGCCACAGTCTTGCGCAAGCTCTACATTGGGGATGACGCCAATGCCAATAATGACCATGTCCGCATTAAAATCCCCATTTGTCGTGACAACTGTTAATCCCGCTTGGATTTCTGTCGCTGCGCAGTTTTCAACAATATTCACGCCTTCTTCCGTATGAATGCGCTTGTAGAAATCCGACATGACGGGTGCCGTGACGCGCTGTAAAATCCTGTCTTCCATTTCCAGCACTGTGGCGTTCATGCCTTGCCTGGTCAGTGAAGCCGCAGTTTCCAGGCCGATATACCCCCCCCCGATAATGACGGCTTTTTTGCCAGCGCACATATTGGCTTTTATTTGCAACACATCATCAGCACTACGCAGGTAATACACGCCTGGTAAATCCGCGCCTTGTATGGGGAGTTTCCTTGGTCGTGCGCCTGTTGCCAAAATCAATTTGTCATATTGTAATGTGTCGCCGCCGTCTAAAAATATGAGGCGGTCTTTGGGGTGGATGGTATCCACGCGCTTTGCGCGCACGCATATAATGTTAGCATTGTCATAGGTCTCTAGGGGACGGATAAGAATATCGTCTATGTCCTTGCTGCCCGACAGGAAGTCCTTAGATAAAGGCGGTCGGTGATAGGGGGCGTAGCTTTCTTCGCCGATCAAAACAATATCACCGTCCCAGCCAGCTTGGCGCAAACTAATGGCGGCTTGTCCGCCTGCGTGGCTCGCGCCGATAATAATACAAGTTTGTTTTGTCATAGCGACTGTGTAGCTAGATATGGCCCGCAATCCAAGACTTGATTTCCCCCGCACGGCGCACGCCCGCTATATGGTCAATCGGCTGGCCGTTTTTGAATAATATCATGGCTGGTATGCCTTGAATTTTATATTTTGCCGCCGTCATTTGGTGGTCTTGGGTGTTCAGCTTAACGAAACGGACGTCCGGTTCCATATCTGCTGCGGCCTTTGCAAATTCTGGACCCATCATTTTACAAGGCCCGCACCATGGTGCCCAAAAATCTACCACAACCGGAATACTGGTCTTGGCGATAAATTTCGCAAAATTGGCGTCGGTTAAATCTATGGACGCACCATTAAATAATTTGGTTTTGCATTTGCCGCATTTGGCCGCGCTCGCTGGTTTTGATTTAGGTGTCCGGTTAATCGCTTGGCAGTTTGGGCATACTATTTGGTTTGTATTTGACATATTAGCCTCCGTCGTTCTTGAATCTTATATGGGACGCAGAAGCATAGTTTCAATGGGACAATTACCCCAAAATCTCGCGCCCCAAGAGGTCAAGGGGCAGTGGTTTGTTATCTAGCAAATTATTGCACAGACTAATCAGCGGGCCATCATGCATTATGGTATCTAAGCCGCATTGGTCTTGGGTGATAATAATATCGGCATGGTGTCGGGAAGGGGCGACAAATTTATCGTGCATCGGGGCGACATCACGGGCGAATTGTTCGTGGATAGATTCGACAGTCCGTCCGCGCTCTTCAACGTCGCGGCGTATGCGCCGGTCAATGCGGGTGTCTTGGTCACAGGCGACGAAAAAACTATAATCAAATGCGGGTCGCAAGCGCTCTTGGCTCAAGATTAAAATCCCTTCTATAAGCAAAATAGGTTTTGGCTCGATCCGCTCGGTAATATCCGTGCGGCGGTGGGTGGTAAAGTCATAAGTCGGTATATGGACCGCTTGCCCCGATTTCAGAATGCGTAAATGGTGCAAAAATAATTCCCAATCAAAGGCCATAGGATGGTCAAAATTGGGCAGTGGTTCTCCGGGTTGCGCACCGCCTAAATCCAGATAATAATTATCTTGGCGCAAAACGGTGCAAACTTCCCCACCGCGCACTTTGTTCAACGCATCACAAGTATATTTAGCCAGCCGCGTTTTTCCCGAACAACTCCCACCAGCAATCGCGATAATATGAATGTCCAAAACGTACTCCTAGGTTTTGCTGGGCAAGTTAGAGAGGGTATGGCGCGGTTTTACGGGTTTTGCAATAAAAGTTCATTGTGCAAAATGAGAAAAGGCGATGACATCCCACAATGCCATCGCCGCTCTTCCCCGATTTGTTCTCTGTATTTGGTTTTAGCCAGCGCGTCTTGCTGCGGCTTTTTCAGCCTTAGCGGCTAGTTGGCGGGCGCGGACGCGTTCGAAACTGTCCAGTGTATCCATGGCCATACGAAGCTCTCTGCTTAGCTCTGAGTTTTGTAGGTCGATATCATCAAGTGTGACTTGTAAGTTTTTTTTGCGTTCAATCACGGAATTTGCATAGGAACCATACGCCACATAACCGTCTTTGCGAGCATCTGCCGCGACTTCTTGCTCTGGCACGCTGTCATTAAGTTTGCGCATTTGCCGCTCAAGGTCTTCCCTTGTGGCTTCCAATACGGCTATCCTTTTTTGTAAGTCTGAAATTGCGAAGCGTGTTGCACGCACGCTTTTATCCATTGAACTTTTCATATTATCACCTAACCCAAATATTCTGTGGCGTTTTCGCCTTTGATAGGGTTTGTAGGGGAACAGGCTTACAATCTGGTAAACAAACCAAGAAAAAACTGCAAATAACGTGGATTGACCCAAAATAGGGCGAAATTTAATGAAAAATGAATTTTATCGTTAACATTTGATTTACGGGATTCACGTATTGGTTTTTTTACGTTAACAAATATTAAGTGATTCGCCCATTTGGGCATGCCATTTTGGCGATTACGGCCATTTTTAACAGCAAATGGTCATTAAGGGAGGCAGATTATGCGGGTTCTTCTAATAGAAGATGATATGGCAACAGCACAAAGTATCGAATTGATGCTTAAAGCAGACGGGTTTAACGTCTATACAACCGATCTCGGCGAAGAAGGGATCGATTTAGGCAAGCTCTATGATTATGACATTATCTTGCTCGATTTAAATTTACCCGATATGCCGGGTTTTGATGTGTTGAAGACATTACGTCTCGCCAAAATCAATACACCAATCTTTATTCTGTCTGGCACCGCCGATGTAGAAACCAAAGTACGCGGTCTTGGGACAGGCGCTGATGATTATATGACCAAGCCTTTCCACAAAGACGAATTGGTTGCCCGTATCCACGCGGTTGTCCGCCGTTCCAAAGGCCATGCACAATCTATTATTCGCACGGGCGAAATTGCTGTGAACCTTGATGCTAAGACGGTGGAAGTTGGCGACCACCGTGTTCACCTAACTGGCAAAGAATACCAAATGTTAGAACTCTTGTCTTTGCGCAAGGGCACGACCCTGACCAAAGAAATGTTCCTGAACCACCTTTACGGCGGTATGGACGAGCCGGAACTGAAAATTATTGACGTATTTATCTGTAAATTACGCAAGAAACTGGCCGCTGCATCCCAAGGCGAACATTATATAGAAACTGTTTGGGGGCGTGGCTATGTTCTGCGCGAACCCAATAAAGAACGCATCAGCGCCTAAAATTCTTCTCCCACGAAGCATAAAAACCCCCGTCTTGGATTTCCATGGCGGGGGTTTTGGTTTTAACTTCAAGGCCTTGCTTGTCATTGCTTTAGCGGAGTATATGTGAAGACTGTCGGCGTGCGCTAAGGAGGAGTTATGGTAGTTTCTGATTTGCTGGATTTAACAGGAAAGACGGCTCTCATAACGGGCGCAAGTGGGAGGAATGGTTCTGCCATTGCCCGTAAACTATCGGATGCGGGCGCCCGGGTGGTTTTGCACTATCATCAGGGCAAGGCGGACGTAGAAAAACTTGCAAATGGTATAGGTGCAGAACGGATTATAGGCTGCGATTTATCCAAGCCCAAAAAAATACAAGCTATGATAAATAGGCTAATTGTGGAAGATTATATACCAGATTTACTAGTCAATAATGCTGGGTTACAGACGGTTGGTTCTATCACGGATGCGGGTGCGCAGGTTTGGAAAGACATCAATAAGGTAAATCTCGGCGGCGTATATGCGCTGACCAAATATGTGGCTAATGCCTTGATTGTGGAGGAACGTAGTGGGGCGATGGTGAATATTGCTTCCATTGAAGGTCTGGATCCAGCCGAGGGTCATGCCCATTATGCAGCGTCCAAGGCGGCATTGTTGTTATATACCCGCGCCAGTGCGCTTGAACTCGGCCAATACAATATCCGTGTTAATGCGGTTGCCCCTGGCCTTATTTCGCGTCCCGGCATTGAAACTGATTGGCCCGATGGCGTCCAAAGGTGGCAAGATCGGGCGCCGCTTACCCGTCTTGGTACAGGTGAAGATGTAGCTAATGCCGTTTTGTTCTTGCTCAGTCCTGCCGCAGTGTGGGTTTCGGGCAACACTCTCACCGTAGATGGGGGTATGTCTGCGCAAAACAGGTGGTAATTCCTATCAACATAACTTATTAGCTACAAGAATCAGTAATTGGGCATCTGATTCGTAAATAATTTGGTAAATGCCACAGCTCCAGTTCATCCTTCTGGGCATAGGGCATATGAAACATAATTGAGAGGGTCTGCACATGTCTGCACCTATTAAATCTATCAAGCGTGTACTACTACTCGGTGCCAGCACACTAACAGCAAGTGCGCTCCTATTTAGCGGTTCTGCGTTTGCACAAGTTGACGAAATTATCGTTACCGCACAAAAACGCGAAGAAAACATCCAAGATGTGCCGATTTCCATTACGGCTATTCCAGCTAAAGAAGTCAATGTCATTTTGCAGGGCGGTGGCGACATTCGAAGTCTGGCCAACCGCACTCCTGGGCTTTACGCGGAAAGCTCCAATGGCCGCACCGCGCCGCGTTTCTATATTCGCGGTCTTGGTAATTCTGACTTTGCTTTGCAAGCCACTCAGCCCGTTTCCATTATTATGGATGATGTGGTGATGGAGAACACTTTGCTAAAAAGCTTCCCGATTTTTGATGTTCAACAAATCGAAGTCTTGCGCGGGCCACAAGGCACATTATTTGGTCGCAATACGCCCGCAGGTATCGTGAAGTTATCCTCTATCAAACCATCACAAGAGCCTGATATGCGCATATCAGCTAGCTACGGAACTTATGGTTCTATGAACGCTCAAGCGGCATTTGGTGGTGCCATGAGTGATACGGTTTCGGCGCGTGTTTCTGGCGCCCTTATCCGCCGGAATGATTATGTGGATAATACTTTTACAGGCGAAGAAAATGCTCTGGGTGGCTTTTATGATTTAGCTGGGCGAGCACAGTTTTTGTGGGAACCTAGCGACAATTTTGATGCTTTGCTGAATATACGCGCTCGTGAAGAAAGAGGCACAGCAACATTGTTCCGTGCCAATATCCTGACTACGGGTAGTAACGAAATTAACAGCAATTTTGTCAAAGAC
>JALSHM010000002.1 GCA_026982235.1 Robiginitomaculum sp.
GATATTATGGAGTATTTACAGGTAGATAGCGTGCCATCTTCATTTTGATTTTCCAAATAATAGACGGCAGGGGGGATAGTCCAATTGAGGAATGCGCGCACTGGGTTTTTGTGGGTCTTGCGATAGCTGTCCACCAGCACATAGAAATCCAACATTTTATCTGGATCGTTCATGGCACGTAAGGACGAGCCGTAATATAGGAATGCTTGGACGCGGCTTTTATGCCGCGCTTTAATTTTATTGCACATGGCTGTGACATTGGGTGCCGGTTCCAGTTGTTCCGTATCAAGGATTTTTATGATTGCTTCAATAGTCATATCTATTTGATAAACTTTAATGGCTTGGTGGCAAAGAGTGAAATTGGTGCGTTGGTTTGTGGTAGAAATTCGCCGTCCAACACCACTTCCCCGGACAATTTTAGTATGGCCGTATCAACATTCCAGCTTTGAAAACCGTCCTGCTTTAATTTTTCAGAAGCTTTGAGGGACTGCCCTGGAGCCAACATGCGAGCCACATTTCGCACTATATGTCGAGCATCTTTACGCGCGTGGGTAATCATCAATTTGCCGTCGCCCGTCCCCCAAAACGGTTTGAGGCCAATCATCAAGCGCGGCAAGGTGGTGGCAATTGTAATAATATGGTCGCCTTCAACCAAGGCAGTGCCGAGGTTTAGGGATAGCGGCGTGGGAGTTAGGATTATTTCTCGCTCGATACCGCGCCCAAACAGGACTTTCAACAAAGTATTACGCACAGCTGCAGAGCCACCAATGCCTTTGGTATGAACATGTTCGGCGCAATAGCGCGTGGCAGCAGGTAGGGCGCCTGTGGACAGTAGGAAGCCATAATGAGCTTTTTCGGCACCCTCGGCCTTGGTGCCAAGCATAGGCATTTCGACTATTTCTTGGCCAAGTGGGTTGTGGGTTAGGGCTTTTATTTTTTTGATTGTTGGACGTTTAAGGCCGACATGTGCGGCCACCAAATTGGTCATACCTCCCGGGAGAAGCGTGAAATTAGGCAGGTTCTCTACATTCGGCTGTTGCGCTATAAATGCGCTCAATACGCCATGAATAGTGCCGTCGCCACCTTCGATAAAAACATGTTCGCTTCCTAGTGCCAAAATATCGGCGACCATGGCGGGCAGGGTGGCGAATGTGTCTAGTATATGACAATTGGGTTGTGAGCTTACACCTGCGCGCACCAATTCCGAGCCACGCTTAGCAACAGTGTGACTTAGGGGGTTGATGATAAATGCAGTCTTCGACATAGCGGCGGGGCTACATGGACAAATCTTCGGTCTTGAGCGCTAGATAGCTACCTACAAGACCAAAAATTGCTAGGGGCAGCATAACGGCCCAAGTAATAGACAGGCCGCCTGACACTGCAAAAGTCGATAATGCACCGTCCAAAACCAGATAGATAAATCCTGCAGCTATACCAGTGATTAGGGCTTTGTCGCCGGTATCCTCGCGTCCAGTTTTCTGCATAATCGGCACGGCGCACAGTAACAATATCAACGCCGCTAGTGGCCTTGTAATGCGGTGGAGATACCAAAACCCGTAAGCAAAACCGGGGCTGGAGCCTGAATTACCTTCTGTGCGAAACTTACGCATATCCTTGAGGGACAGGTCGCGCGGATCGGCGGCCAGTTTGGCGATACTGTTAGGGGTTTGATCGGATAACCAGCGCGTGAAAGATCCAGGGGTGAAGCGCTCTCGCGATGTTGCGCGTTCTACCCCGTCCAAAATCCATATTCTCTGGTCGTAATCATATTTGGCCTGTTTAGCCCAACTGATAATGGATATTTGCCCGTTGTCCTCTTGGTCAAAGAATTGTAAATCGGTCAATGTTTCCATGTTTGGGCGGCCTGCGGCGCGGACTATGCGATTACCGTCTTGGAGCCATAGGGGTTTTTCTTCACTGATTGAAGTGCGTTTATATTCGCCGATACCCCAGGCCTGCAAGGCACGGACGGACGGCGGCATAGCGGTATTGATAAACAAAACGGCCAAAGTCGCAACACCGACAACTGCGGGGGCGAGCATGGCGACTTGCTTGGGTACGGAAAATCCGAAGCCAATAAGTGCCACCAATTCATGTTGGCGGATTAGCTTCACATAGGTCAGGAGCATGGCCACAACGATAGTAAATAACAAAACCCGGTCAAAAATAACCGGGGCGCGATATAGCATATATTCGAAAGTCCCAGCACCACCGCGCCCGCTCGCGGCGATTTCATTACTATTGGCAAGGGAGTCAAGAAGGCCAATCAAAATCAGAAAGCCAAAAGTCACGATAAGCCAAGAGAAGATAAAAGTTTTAGATATATATATAGCAAGACGTAACATTATTCCGCGCCCCCACTATTTTTGGTTTTGGCAGCGAAAGGGATAAGCGCACGTATACCTTTACGCAAATCATTGAGTACATCTGCCATGAAAAACGACAGGGTTGCCAATGGCGGTTGCCCCATTTTCACGGCACTATTACGGAATATGAAAATAGCCGACAAGGTAACGACCCCCATAAGCGGCCAAATCCCCATCCAAGGGGGAATCTCCCCTCTAGCCCCGAGTTTTTGGCCAAATTCCAAGGCTTTTTGCAGTGTAACCAAGGAGACTATCCCGACGACTATCCCTGCTGAAGACGGATTCCGACCATAATTGATACCGAAAGGTACGGCGATGAAAGGCAGAAGGAAAAGCAAATATACTCGCGCTATACGCAAATGTAAGGCGGCATTATTGGTATTTGCGTCGACATTGACAAAGGTTTTGCCATCGCGGTTGGCGAAGAGTTCTGTTGATGTTAATTCTCTTTCATCATTGCCGCGCGCCCGGAAAGTACTGCCCGATATGGCGCCGGCTACAGAGCTAATTTCAAAGCTAAGCTGACCTTTGATGGTTTTATCAGATGTAATTTGGAAGCTGTCGCCATTAGAGAGTTGCAATACGGGTTGTTCGGTTTCTTCGCGTACAATGAGGTCGCCTCGTTTGGCGGTTGTGATGCGAAGACCGCCATTGTCCAATGTCTCATAGATAAATATCGGCCCGCCGCCGGAGCCTACATAAAATGTTGTGTTGCCGACTTTCGTGAATTTACCTTCACGCAAAACGGCGGCAAAGGACTTTTGTCCGACCGAATGTACGACTTCGCGGTAACCATAACGCCCGATGGGCTGCATGTAGCCTTCTAGTAGGAAATTAAACCCCATGAGGACTATGGAGATTAAGATAAATGGTTTGGTCATGTGGAACAATGAGATCCCCGAGCCAAATGCGGATGTAAGCTCTGAGGAGCGGGACATTCTGTCAATGGTGATAATCGTGCCCAGCATTAAGGCCATAGGGATAGCAATACCGAGATAATGGGGCAATAAATTGATCACCATTTGGGTGGCGTCGCCCGCAGGCTTGGTTGAGGCCGAGACGACTTCGAATATCCGAAGCAGACGCTCTAGCAATAAAACCGCCAGCGCGAACAAAATCAAGCCGCTAATTGTCCGTAAGGCGCTGCGCATAATGTATTGATTCAACTGTCCCAAAACTGTATAATTACCTTTACAATGTGGCTGGCCATATTCATATGGAATTTGTGACCTATAACGCGCCCGATACGAATATGCTATAATTTGTTTAGATTTAACTGATAAAGTTTCTATATTATGAATGCAAAAATTCGCAACACATTCTTGACTTTGGGTGTCACGCCTGGTTTTGCAGTCGCACTATTATCCAGTATTTTTGCTAGCGCGGCATTTGCGAATACAGAAGGACATGCAAACCATGTCCGTAGCCACGCTGAACTGGAGATGTATTCCTATGAAGCCCCTGATGCATGTGATCCAAAGGCGACGCAAGTGCGCATGACGGTTACTGGCCTGACGGGTGGGGGAATATTGACCCTGGAACTCTATAATGACCCTGAACATTTCTTGGCCAAAGCCGGACGTGTGCGCCGCGTTCGGGTGCCAGCAGGTGTTGGTTCGCAAACCGTTTGTATGAATGTGGACGCGGTGGGGCGCTATGCGGCGGCGGGTTATCATGACAAGGATGGTAATCGTAAACTTAAGAAAAGCATGATTAAAGTACCGCGCGAGCCATTTGCATTGTCCAATAATCCTAAGATCAAAGCGCTGAAATTCCCGAAATTCTCAGATAGCGCTTTTGAGGTTGGTATAGGCGGTACCAATATAACCCTTGAACTTGTCGATTTAAAAAAGCAAAAGAAGCTTGAAAAAGCGGCTCGCAAATTGGAGAAGGCCGCCAATAAAGAATAACGAGGCGGCATTGAAACATTCGGGTGGCATTTCTGGGCAAGAAGCAAATATGCTTACTGTTGTCCCGGTGACAAATAAAGCAGAACTAAAGCAATTCATCAAATTTCCCTATGATTTGTATAAGGACGAGCCAAATTGGATTGCCCCCCTGCGCTTTGAGCGGATGACCCAGATTAACCCTGCGAAAAACCCAGCGCTTGTCGGGGTAGAAAGTCAGTTATTCCTCGCCTTGCAAAATGGCAAAGTGGTTGGGCGTATCGCAGCCATTAAAAACCCGCACCATTTAGATACTCACAATGATGGAGCCGGACATTTTGGATATTTCGATTGCCAGCCAGACATCAGAATTGGCGCAGCATTGATGCGTGCAGCCGAAAACTGGTTGCAAGAACGCGGTTTGTCTAAAATCGTCGGGCCGTATCAATATACAATTTACGAAGAGGTCGGCCTGCTGGTGGACGGATTTGATACTCCGCCCGTCATCATGATGCCCTATGGCCGCGCGGATTATCCAAAAATGCTCGAAGACATGGGCTTTACCAAGGCGGTGGATATGATTGCCTATTGGGCGGATATGCATGCTGGCTATCCACGGCCAAAAATTGTGGAAACTATGTTGGCGAATATTGAGAGCGACCCTGATATTTCCGTGCGCCCCATGCGCAAGGGGAAGTTTCTTGAAGAAGTGCAGTTGGCTATGGAAATTTTCAATGATGCTTGGGCGGATAATTGGGGGCATGTGTCGCTTAGCGATGCCCAAATCACCCATATGGCGAACGAATTAAAGCCCGTTATAAGCCAGGATTTCTTCTGGGTTTGTGAATATAAAGGCGAGCCAGCGGCCTTCATCCTTATGGTGCCGAATGTGAATGAAGCTATCCGGGATTTAGACGGAAAATTATTGCCCTTTGGTTGGGCAAAATTGCTATATCGTTTGAAGATTAAAGGCGTGAAGTCTGCACGTATTCCGCTTATGGGCGTGCGCCGTGAGTTTCAGCGTAAACGTACCGGCCTGTCTATGGCCGCCTTCCTGAGCGAAAAAGTATTCGAGATGGGACGCAAGCACGGCTATACCCATGTGGAAATGGGCTGGATATTAGAGAGCAATAAAAGCATGATCCGCATTATCGAACAGGCCTTGGGCGTACCCTATAAGACCTACCGTATGTATGAGAAGCCAATTTCATGACAAGGCAGGTAAATGTCCTTATTTTAGCTGGTCAGCGTGCAGGGGTGGTTGACCCTTTGCTGGTGGATGCAGGTGTGAAGTGGAAGGCTTTGCTACCCATATTGGACAAGCCAATGACGGAATATGTACTGGCGGCACTTGACGCGTGCGACAGTGTTGTGCGGCCATATTGGGTGAGCGGCTTGGATAAGAATTTGATTGATAAAGACCTCAATCAATCTCCGTCCGAAGGCGGCCCTGCCAGTAGCGTGGTCGTGGCCGCAGAAGCTGGACTACCTTATCCGTTCATGGTGACCACTTGTGACCATCCGCTTTTGACCTCGGATATGGTCGCGCAGTTTTTGCGAGAAAGCAGGGCATCAGGTGCAGATTTTACCCTTGGCTTGGCGCTTAAGGATGTCATTCAACCGGCTTACCCAAATGTGAAACGCACATATCTTAAATTCAAAGCTACGGCGCAAAATTCCGGGCATGTATCTGGCTGTAATTTGTTCTATATTGCCAATGAAAAAGGCCTGGAAGCCATCAAATTCTGGCGTGCCGCCCAACATGACCGCAAAAAACCAATTAAGCTTGCCCGCAGGCTCGGCATTGGCATGTTGTTTAAATATATTACGGGTGGTTTGACCTTAGAAACCGCTTTTGAATATGCATCTAAATCATTGAATATAAACGCTAAACCTATCATATTACCATTTGCGGAAGCCGCCATAGATGTGGATAAACCTTCTGATCTTAAACTGGTCACAGAGATATTGCGCAAGCGTAATACAGGCGAAAACCGTGAATGAAGACTTAAGCATTGCCGAAAAAGGCACAGTCGGGCGCAGGGTCGCCGCCAATACGGGCTGGATGGTAGGCGCCAAAGCCTTGGCTGCAATCATTGGTCTTGGCTCACTTGTATTACTGACCAAAAACCTGCCGATTGCATCGGTCGGTGTTATTTTGTTCCTGCACGCTTATATGCTGTTTTTCGCAGAAGTGGCGACGTTTCAATCCTGGCAGGCGGTTATCCGCTTTGGCACAAATGATGTGGAACAGGGCGATACACATGCCCTAGGCCGTTTGCTTAGATTTTGTATGGCGCTGGATTTTGTCGGGGCACTGGTCGCATTTATTCTGGCCATTGCTGGCTTGATGTTTTTGGACGTCATCTTACCGCATCTCCCATCGTTCCAAGAGAAGGGTGAGTTGATTGATGTTGCGCAATTAACAAGCCTCGGTATGATATATTGCTTGGTTATTCTTGTGCATCAAGGGGGCGCTTCCACAGGCTTGTTTAGGCTGTTTGATAAATTTAAACCACTCGCCTTACAGGTTTTGGTTATGCCTGTCTTCAGACTGATCGGGGTTGTCATTGCGGTGATGAATGGGGCAGGGCTATACGGTTTTTTGGCAGCATGGTTTGTTGGTTCAGTTTTGGGCTATTTGTCCTTGCCCTTACTGGCTATGTTGGAGCTTAAATCCCGCAATCTCGTAAAAACGGTGTTTAACGAATGGCCGCAGCTAAAAACCAACCGCAAAGGCATGTGGGCTTTTGTCTGGAAAGCCAATATTGATGCTTCGCTGGCCACGGGCACCACACATTTACCGCTCTTGCTGGTGATGCCGATATTTGGGCCGGCATTTGTTGGGGCTTATAAAGTGGCGGAAGAAATTGCGCGTCTCCTTTCTGAGGCAGTTTTGCTGCTCGAT
>JALSHM010000003.1 GCA_026982235.1 Robiginitomaculum sp.
CACCCACAAAAAGCAACGCGAACTGGCCAAAGCTATTAAACGCGCCCGCTTTTTGGCATTACTGCCATACGCAGCTAACTAGGAGCCTATCATGGAATTAGTACTTTTAGAACGGGTGGAAAACCTAGGCAATATGGGCGATATCGTCACTGTGAAAAACGGCTATGGGCGTAATTATCTTTTGCCACAAGCCAAAGCCCTGCGGGCCACCAAAGCTAATCTCGTTCGTTTCGAAGCGGAACGCGAGTTTCTTGAAAAACGCAATGCAGAAACTGCCGCCAATGCAAAAAGTGAGGGCGCAGACATTGACGGCAAGACCTTTATCGCTATTCGCCAAGCTGGTGAAACTGGCATTCTTTATGGTTCCGTTTCGTCCCGTGATGTTGCCGAACTTGTTGGCGAGCCAGTGAAACGCTCTATGGTGGTCCTTGAACAACCCATCAAAGCTCTCGGCTTGCACGACGTTCGCATTAAGCTTCACCCAGAGGTCAGCATCAATATTGTCATCAATGTTGCCCGTACCGAAGACGAAGCCGTGCGCCAAGCAGCCGGTGAAGACGTTATCGCAACGCAGCAAGACGAAGACAAAGCCGACGCCCAAGAAGATGCAGCCGAACGGGCACAACTTGCCAAAGATATGTTCGAAGGCGAACACGGCGATGCTGCCGAAGAAGATTTATCCGAAGCCCCAGCTGAGGAAGCTTCCGAAGAATAGTCGTCTGATAAGACCTAAACAAAAAAGAACCCGCTCAACGCAAGTTGCGGCGGGTTTTTATTATGGCCTACCTACCGTGCCAACTCCCGCATTGCGTTTTCAATACCCGTAAGGGTCATGGGAAACATGCGCTCTGCGCCGATGATTTCTTGTATCATCTGCGTGGATTGGGAATGCTGCCAATATTGTTCGGGCGTCGGATTTAGCCAGATGAGATGCTCATAAACATCTACAAAACGCTTGAGCCAAACCGCGCCCGGTTCTTCGTTCCAGTGTTCAATAGCCCCACCTTTAACCGCAATTTCATAAGGACTCATAGCGGCGTCACCAACAAACACCACACGGTAATCGGACGGATATTTGTGCAGAATATCCCATGTGGATGTCACCTCGCGCATACGGCGGATATTATCGGTCCAAACATTTTCAACCGCTTGAACTCGCTACGCGCTGCCGAAAATAATTCCTCCGCCTGTAATATGTGCGCATCCATAGAGCCGCCAATATCAAAGAAGGTCAGAACCTTAACCGCATTGCGTTTTTCTGGACGCATTTTTATGTCCAGATAACCTTGGCGGGCGGTCGAATTTATCGTGTCTTCGACATCAAATTCTTCGTGCGCCCCCTCACGGGCAAATTTGCGCAACCGCCTCAGCGCCACTTTGATATTACGGGTGCCCAATTCCCGATCACCGTCCAAATTTCTAAACTGGCGTTTATCCCAGACCTTAACAGCCCGACCATGGCGGCCTTTATCTTGACCGATGCGTACACCTTCGGGGTTGTAACCGTATGCGCCAAACGGCGATGTGCCGCCCGTCCCGACCCATTTATTACCGCCCTCGTGACGCTCATTTTGTTCTTCGAGACGCTTTTTGAGGGTCTCCATCAGTTTTTCCAAATCACCAATAGCCTCTATCTTGCGCATTTCTTCGGGGGTCAAAAACTTCTCGGCCATTTTCTTAAGCCAATCTGCTGGAATATTATGGTCATTCTCACCAAAAATATCGGTTAGGTAATCCATGCCGCGAAACACATGGGCAAAGACTTGATCAAATTTATCCAGATTACGCTCGTCCTTAACCAAAGCAGCCCGCGACACATAATAAAACCCGTCGACCGTCTCCCCAGTCACATTTTTATCCAGCGCCTCAAGCAAAGTCAGGTACTCGCGAATTGACACCGGAACATTAGCGGCGCGAAGCTGAGAGAAAAAATCATGAAACATGGGCGAAGACTAAACCAGTCTAACCATATCTACAAGCATCATCGTCGACATTCCCCTCTGTACGCGACACTCGTGCCATTGCTTGCGGCGGTACAGGTATTAGAATATGTCCGGCCATCACAGCCACAAACAGGCGCATATTCTCGGGTACAAATTTGTGGGCGCGGGCTGCAAACACCGGTTTGATCTGCGGCGCCGCATTGGGCTTGTTGGGAATATTGGCAAAAATCATCCGGGTTCGCACACCGCGCCCCCATCATCCCACCACACATTTGCGCGCCCGGAACAGGTGTCTGCGCGGGCGGCGGAAACCCAAGCGGCGGGCCGTCACTAGGCGGTGCAGAATAACAAGCACCTAAGAGGGCACCGAAAAATACTATGAAGAAAATACGCATTATTTCCCCATATCCCTATCCCGTTCTTACATCCGTCTCGAGCCTTGCTGCGAGTTCTGGGTCTAGGTTTAGGGCCATGGCTAGGCGGTCTAGATAGTCGCGTTCGGCCGGGTTAAGGCCGTTGGCTATGCGGGCGGAAGCGGCATATATTTCGCGGGCAGCTTGTTCGCTGTCGGCCAAAGCGGCAATTTCGCGGGCACTCACCGGGGCTTGCAGGGCGATTTCGAGCGTTTCTGCCGCGCCTTTATCCAGAGCTTTTATCATAGCCAATTCGGCTTCGTTAATATGGCCGTCAGCCTTGGCGGCGGCGACCATGGCTTGCAGGATGACGCCCGCGCGGGCTTCGGCTTTATCGCCCTTGAGCAGCCCGATAATATCTTGTGCGGACTTCGGCATTTCACCACCGTTTTTCTGGTAAGCTTTATAGGCCACAGTCCCCAGCCCGGCCAAACCACCAAGCAATGCTAATTTACGCCCCGAGCGCGACGACAATAACAAGGCCAACGCCCCCGCCGCAGCCCCGGCACCTACGCCTTTGCGCAGGGCATCACGGGAAACTTCATTGTCCTCAATCCCCAATTTATCCACCAACAAATCCTCGCCCTTAGCCGCGATTTCTTTGCCTTTGGCGGTTAATCCCTTGGTCTGCTCCTTACCCTGAGCAACCAGTTCCCGACCAGAGCTAAGCAACTGCTCCAACAGGTCTTGTACATTGAGTTGTGACTGAGCCATAATGTCCCCCATAAAGTTAAAAAACGAGGATAGCACAACGGGAGCCATTCCCAAAATACAAAACGCAGAAATAGTATTGTAGGGGTACAGGCCTATTCATTCACATAAATCTTGCGGCATCTTGCGCCGAGATGAGTCAAGACTTCGTAATTTAACATTTTGGCGTGGGCGGATTGGGTTTCTAGGTCTTGGCCGAAAAACACGGCTTTGGCACCAAGTTCTACAAAGCCTTCATAATTGGTAATGTCGAGGATGGTGTAGTCCATACTAACACGGCCTATTACGTCTACGCGGTGTTTGCCGAGGCGGGCTGAAGTGACGATGCGCTTGTCCGAACCCGATAAATTGACCGGGAGGCCGTCTGCATATCCGGCGCTGACAATAGCGATTTTCATGTCCGTGCGGGCGGTGAAACTGGCATTATAGCCGATGGTTTCGCCCGCTTTGACGGCCTTGATTTGCAAGACAGGCGCATGCAGTTCGACCACTGGCTTGACCCCTTCTTTGTCGGGCGTATTTGTGACTTTGCCGCCGAAAAGTCCTATGCCGGGGCGTACCAATTTGAAGTGATATTTAGGCCCCAGATATATGCCGCCCGTATTGGCCAGGGAAAGCTGCACCATAGGCATACGGCTAGCGGTTTTTTTGAAACGACCAAGTTGAGTTTCATTTAGGGGATGTTCGGCATCACCCGCACAGGCCAAATGCGACATGATGAGGTCAATATCGAGAGCATCTATCAGCGCTTTGTCACTTGCGAAAATGTCGGCCTCTTCGGGCGGAATACCGAGGCGATTGATACCCGTATCAAAATGCAAGCCGGTGCGCGGCGGATGGTTGACGTCTTTGATAGCTTTGACCCAATCTCGGGCTTGGGTCAGGGAATTGATGACGGGCTTTAATTTACTACCAAAGAAAATGGCCGTGTCTTGGGGCGTGTTGCCGCTTAGCACATATATGCTGGCCTTGGGGCCAATGGCGGTGCGCAGGATTTTACCCTCCCCCGCATGGGCAACAAAAAATATCCGGCACCCTGCCCCATAAAGTGCGCGCCCAACAACACTAGCACCAAGGCCGTAGGCATCTGCTTTAAGGCTCGCCCCCATGCGTGCCCCGCCCGCTTTGGCCGCCAGATATTTATAATTATCCGCCAGCGCGGTCAGGTTCACCGTCAGGACAGGTCTGGAGGAATAGGTTCTAACTTGCGCCATTTAATCAGCTCTAGTGTTCGCTATCATTATAGCGATCATCAAAGGAGAGATTACCAAATTTCGTGAGTTCTGCCTGGAAGGACAGGGGTACAGTCCCAATCGGGCCGTGGCGTTGCTTGCCGACGATAACCTCTGCCTTGCCGTGCAGAACATCCATCTCCTCTTGCCATTTATGGATGGCTTCGGTGTCGGTATCATTGGGCTTTTCGCGCTCTTTATAATACTCGGCGCGGTAAACAAACATCACCACATCTGCGTCTTGCTCAATAGAGCCAGATTCGCGAAGGTCAGCAAGCTGCGGTTTTTTATCATCTCGCTGTTCCACCTGCCGCGATAATTGCGCCAAGGCCAAAACTGGTACGTCCAAGTCTTTAGCTAAAGCCTTCAGACCCATAGTGATTTGTGTTACTTCCTGGACACGGCCATCATTGGAACGACCACTCCCTGATAAAAGCTGTAAATAGTCGACCACAATGAGATCCAGCCCGACCATGCGTTTGAGCCGTCGTGCCCGCGCCGACAAAGCCCCAATGGTCAGCCCGCCCGTATCATCAATATAAAGCGGGATTTTCTCGATCATTTCCGCAGCATCACGAATATCATCATATTCCGCTTGGGTAATATCACCGCGCCGGATTTTGTTAGACGGTACGCCCGACTGCTCGGCCAATAGGCGCGTCGCTAACTGATCCGCCGACATTTCTAGCGAGAAAAACCCGACGACGCCACCGTCCACTGTGCGCTCTATACCTTTTTCATCTTTTTCAGATTTGTAATTTTTAGCAATATAAAAAGCGATATTGGTGGCCAGAGCGGTTTTCCCCATAGAGGGTCGCCCTGCCAGAATAATCAAATCCGATTTATGCAAACCACCAAGCTGGCTGTTTAAATCTTTAAGCCCGGTACTCATGCCCGACAGGCCACCGTCCCGTTCAAACGCCGCCGTGGCCATTTCTATGGACTTCATTAAGGCCTTGTCAAAACCAACAAACCCGCTTTGCACGGATCCGGTTTCGGCCAAGCTGAATAACTGGCCTTCGGCTTCAGAAATTTGGGCGCGCGCATCATTTTCGTTATCTGGATCCTCAGCGCTGGCTTTCATTTCACCGCCGAGCCGAATAAGCTCGCGGCGCAAAGCAAGGTCAAATATCAATTTAGCATATTCAGGCGCGGCAGAACCATCCGGGCGGCTATCCAATAACAGCGCCAGATAATCAACACCGCCAATATCGACCAAAGTCTCATCTTGGGAAAATCTGTTCTTCAGGACAATAGCATCGGCAAGCTTGCCGTGTTCGATGAGCATAGAAATACTGTCATATATCCGCACATGCACCGGATTATAAAAATGTTCCTTGGTCACAATGCCGCTGACCCGGTGGTAAACTTCATTATCATACAGAATAGCGCCCAGCAAAGCCTGCTCGGCCTCGATACTATTAGGTATCAGGTCTTCTGCATCGATTTCAGTATCGGAAAACTCATCTATAATATTAGCCATGAAAATATATTAACAGACTAAGACCGAAAACTCCAATATAAACCGCATCCTCCTGTGGATGAATGTGGATAGTTTAAGTTAATATGCTACATCCTCACCTCGCCTTGCGGGGCAGGGCTGTGGCATATAATTTCTCATAAACATCTTACCCCTTCACCTTGTTCCTCTCCCCATGGGAGAGGAGACGATGCCTAAACATTTGTTTTTTGATTTAACGAAAAAGCGCACATCTTTATCAGCCATCATCAAAGAAAACGCAGTTTTCTCACCTCTCCTTTGGGGAGAGGTCGGCGCTCTTGCGCCGGGTGAGGGGCTGGGATGTTGTTGGGTCATAATTCTCGATTACTCGCAATCTCCAATTCCCGCAAAACCTCCATCATAACACCGTCTAAATTATCGTAAACATCATCATTCCAAAACCTGATAAGACGATAGCCTTTGGATTCTAATACGGTAGTTCGCCGTAAATCTGCTTCTTTGGTATCCGCGTGTTGATGACCGTCAAGTTCCACGATAAGCTTTGCACTTTCGCAAACAAAATCTGCGATATATTTATCTATAGGGACTTGGCGACGAAATTTAAATCCGGCGAGTAAACGTCCGCGCACTTCACGCCAGAATATGGCTTCGGAATTACTTTGTGTCCGCCGAAGTTTACGGGCTAGTTCTGTTTTAGTGGGTTTTTGCATGTGGATAATTTAATTTATAATCGATTGTGCGCCCCCTTCACCTTGTTCTTCTCCCCCGCCGACCGCTACGCGACCACCTCCCTCACAAAAGTGAGGTGAGGATACCAACCTACCCCTTAGAGGCCACCCAGGCATCCACACGTTCTTCCATAATACTTAATGGTACGGGGCCGGAGCTTATGATGACGTCGTGGTATTCGCGAATATCAAATTTATCACCCAGTTTTTTCTTGGCCTGTTCGCGCAGAGCTAGAATTTTTATCATGCCAATTTTATAAGCGGTCGCTTGGCCTGGCATAATGATATAGCGCTCAATAGCTTTGATACAATCATTTTCCGGGTTCGGTGTATTTGTTGTGAGATAGTCAATGGCCTGTTGGCGTGTCCATTTTTTATCGTGAAGACCCGTATCGACAACCAGGCGCGCGGCGCGCCAAAGCTCCATGGCTAGCCGACCGAAATCAGAATATGGGTCTTGGTAAAAACCCATTTCTTTGGGTAGATATTCAGAATATAAACCCCAGCCTTCGGAATAGGCCGTGAAGCGTCCGTATTTGCGAAATTTAGGTATGTTCTCAAGCTCCATCTGAATGGCGATTTGCATATGATGCCCCGGAATACCTTCATGGTAGGCCAGCGCCTCCATCTGGTATTTTGGCATGTCGGTTATCTTAT
>JALSHM010000004.1 GCA_026982235.1 Robiginitomaculum sp.
GTCGATACGCTGATTGTCGATAAAACGGGCACGCTCACCATGGGCAAGCCAGCGCTCACCGATATTTATACGCTGGACGGTATTGATGAAAATGCTTTTCTCAAATCTACCGCATCTTTGGAATTAGGCAGTGAGCATCCGCTTGCCGAAGCCATTGTACAAGGCGTGGAAAAGCGCGGCATCAAGCTGTCAAAAGCCACAGATTTTGAAGCCGTAACAGGCAAGGGTGTTAAGGGTAAAGTTGGCGGCAAGGCGGTCGCTCTTGGCAATGCCCGTATGATGGAGACACTCGGCATTGACCCTGTAGCTTTACGCGCACGCGCCAATGCTTGGCGGGCAGAGGGTAAAACCGCAATGTTTGCTGCCCTTGATAATAAACTCGCAGGCCTTATCGCCGTCTCTGACCCGATTAAAGAAACCACGGAGGAAGCCATTGAAGATCTGCACAAGGCTGGTCTGAAAATTATCATAGCCACGGGCGATAACGCAACAACGGCCCAAGCTGTAGCGGACAAACTCGGCATTGACGAAGTTCGCGCCGATATGCTGCCTGAACATAAATCCACCTTGATTAAGGAGCTACAGGCCAGCGGCGCTATCGTGGCTATGGCTGGGGACGGGGTCAATGATGCGCCTGCGCTTGCCCAAGCAAATGTGGGCATTGCCATGGGAACGGGTGCCGATGTAGCGGTGGAGAGCGCCGGCTTTACGCTCTTACGCGGCGATTTGCGCGGCATTATCCGCGCCCATAGGCTTTCCAAGTCGACAATGACAAATATTCGTCAAAACCTGTTCTTTGCCTTTATATATAACGCAGTTGGTGTGCCTATTGCTGCAGGTGTGCTTTATCCAGTTCTCGGCATTCTTCTTTCCCCTATGATTGCCGCCGCCGCTATGAGCCTGTCTTCGGTCTCGGTTATTGGCAATGCGCTTCGATTGCGGAGTGTGAAGTTATAGATTTTTAGGGTCGTTCCCAAATGATGATAGACCCTAATTCATTTGATGTATCTTCCGTTCAAATCGGTACCACCGTTAGGGTTGTGCCTTTTACTGACATGACCCGTAACTCGTCGCCGGATTTTGCATTGCCTTCTTCCATTCTGGCGCGCCATTGGGTATCACCCACATGAACGCGGCCTACGCCTGTGTCGAAATCGGCGACAGCTTTGACCCGCATCCCAATCATAGAGCGGGCACGATCATTGAGGTCGGACGGTTCGCCGCCGTGTACTTTTGGCCTGATATATTTATGCCCGACATAGAGCAAAACCACAGTGATAATGGCGAACAATAAGAACTGCATTTCAGGCCCAATCGGCAAGATAAAAGACACCAGCCCAACAATGAGCGCCGAGGCGGCGGGCCAAAGCAGATAGCTCGTGCCCGAAAGCACTTCGGCTACCAGCAGACCAAAGGCAAGAATGAGCCAGTGCACCGCACCCATTTCATTTAATAATTGTATCAAGGAATTGTCCATTTCTACTCCTATTTCTTACCTGCTTTTATCAAGGCTTCCAAACCGCCAACCGTTGACGCCAATCCAGAAAGCTCTGCTGGCACGATAACCGTGCTTTGGTTCGGAGACGTTGCTAAAGCCTTAAAGGCTTGCACATAGTCTTGGGCGATAAAGTAATTGACGGCATTCACATCACCTTTTGCAATGGCTGTTGAGACCATTTCAGTGGCTTTCGCTTCGGCCAAGGCTTCGCGTTCACGGGCATCCGCATCAAGATAAGCAGCTTGCTTACGTCCTTCAGCTTCGCGCACAGCGGCTTCTTTTTCACCCTCGGCGCGCAAGATTGCGGATTGTTTCATGCCTTCAGCTTCGAGAATTTCCGCGCGTTTTTGCCGCTCAGCAATCATTTGTTTATTCATGGCCTGGGTAATGTCGTGGGGTGGCGATAGGTCTTTAATCTCAATCCGGGTGACCTTTACCCCCCAAGGGTCAGTGGCCGCATCTATCACGCCTAATAATTGGGCGTTAATGACATCGCGCTGGGACAAAACTTCGTCCAAATCCATCGCGCCCACCACGGTCCGCACATTGGTCAGACAAAGATTGATGATTGCATTATCCAGATTATTGACTTCATAGGCGGCTTGGCGGGCATCTATTACTTGGATAAACACAACCGCATCGGCGGTGACCATGGCATTATCTTTGGTAATCACATCTTGAGACGGAATATCAATAACCCGCTCACGCATATTCATACGGTAGCCAACCTTGTCAATAAATGGGCGCAGAACACCCAATCCAGGCTTGAGGGTTTTTGTGTAGCGACCAAATGTTTCGATAGTGTATTCCATACCTTGGGGTACGAATTTCACAACCATTTTGAGGAGTGCTAATGCCAAGACGACAAGTACGCCAATTACTATTACTGAATCCATGATTTTTCCCTTTTTCTTATGTTATTTTCTACGCGCCAACGAACTTAGATGTTTTCCAGCATATAGTCCGCCGCAGAAACACGGAATTCACCGCCCTCTTCCACATCAAGGCGTTCGACCACACCGTCATTGACAATCATAGCATAACGCTGTGAGCGGCGCCCCATGCCAAAACCAGTACCGTCTAGCTCCAGCCCAATGGCTGCGGTGAAATCGCAATTCCCGTCAGCCAACATTTCAATCTTATCACCAACATTTTGCTCGCGTCCCCACGCGTCCATGACAAACACATCATTGACCGACAAACAGGCAATTTTATCAATACCTTTAGCCGCCAAAGCTTCGGCATTTTCCAGATAACCAGGTAAATGTTTGGCGGAACAAGTGGGCGTAAAAGCGCCAGGTAGCGCGAATAAAGCGACGCGCTTGCCGCTAAATAATTCTTCGGATGTTATAGGCTCTGGCCCATTTTCCCCCATATGCATAAATGTAGCTTGCGGGAGTTTATCCCCTATTTGTATTCCCATAATTTTCTCTCCTTTCCTGATATATAGGGATTATATTGCAATTTTCAAGATGCATTAGGGCGGTGTTATAATTGGTCTCCTGCTGAGTTGGCACTTGATTTTCTTGTGCGCGGGCGGCACCATGCATTATGGTTGCGCACACACACAGTAATATAGGCAAAATTCATGACACTGTTCATGAAGATGGCTATCTAGCCGGACAGTTGCTCATTGCAAGCCCAGCTATGATGGATAAACGCTTTCACAACACAGTCATTTATATGTGTGTTCATGACGCCGAGCAAGCAATGGGCATTATCATCAACCGACCAAAGCCTGATCTCAAATTATCCAGCATGCTCCCGCACCTTAATGTCAAAGGTTCTGTGACCTATGAAGACACGCAAGTCTTGTACGGCGGCCCGGTGGAGACAGAGCGGGGGTTTGTCTTGCATTCAAGAGATTTCACCGATCCTAAAAATAGCCTCCCCCTCAGTGATACGCTTGCACTGACCACGTCTAAATCTGTACTGAGCGCCCTGACCAAAGCCCATGCGCCCAAACGCGCCGTATTGGCACTTGGCTATGCAGGTTGGCAAAGTGGACAGCTTGAAGCCGAGATTATGCGCAATAGCTGGCTGGTCGCCCCTATCACCTCAGAAGCCGATGAAGACATTATCTTTACAGGTGAGCCTCGGCATAAATGGAAGCAAGCCCTCGCCGAAATAGGCATAACCCCCGAATTTCTCTCCGCCGCTGCGGGCAGTGCCTAAATTTCATCAACCCCGCCGGGCAGGCGCGAACGACGGTTAAGCCACATGACGCCGCGTAAGTCTGCGATGGACACAATCAGTCGCCCAAAATTGGTGTATTTTGAGACACCAAATTGGCGGTTGCGGTGGGAAATGTCGGAAAATTCAATAGCATAACCTTCACGTAGCATCAGCGCCGGGATATAGCGGTGGATATGGTCAAAATAGGGCAGACGCAAGAAAGCCTCGCGTTTAAATACTTTAAGTCCGCAACCCGTATCGTCCGCCTCGTCCTTCAAGAGCCATTTGCGCACACCATTACCGAACCGGGATGCGGCACGTTTCGCCCATGTGTCTTTACGCTTTGCACGCCGCCCGCCAACCAGAGCCAAATTTTCTGGCGCGTCTTGGCGAATCAATTTTTCTATGAGACCTGGAACATCCGCAGGATCATTTTGCCCGTCCCCATCAAGGGTGGCAATAATATCGCCCTTGGCCGCCAAAATACCCGAACGTACAGAGCGACTCTGGCCGGAATTTTCCCGGTGGCTCAAGACGCGCAAGGTTTTGTGGGTTTGTTTGAGCGCCGTGAGCGCCGATAATGTGCCGTCCGTACTGGCATCATTGACGAATATCATCTCATAGGGCAAATCTTGCATAGCAGCTGCAATCTCGCCTGATAATGGCCCGACATTTTCTTCTTCGTTATAAACCGGAACCACAACGCTGTATTTTACTGATGTCACATTATCCTCGAAACATATTTTGTCCCTATTGGCACGAGACCAGGAAACACGCAAGTCACTGTGTGGTCATTTACAGGGGAAACACATGAGTGCCCTATGCGGGCTGAGATAATGTTTGTGCGCACCTGAAGCGCCTCTGATTGCTGTCACCTAGCTTCGATTCATTGAAGGGCTATTGTGTTGAAAGTTTGATAAAATTAGCGTCGCTACGGTCGACTTTGATGCCGCCAGTTAGTTCAAGAAAAGCGATTAGTGAGTCCGGGTCATCGGAATCAAACACGCCAGAAAATTCCGTTCCAGCTAGTGCGTCATCATTGATAACAATCCGGGTTCGGTTATAGCGGTTAAATTGCTCAGCAATATGCGCAAGAGTATCACCCTTGAAGATTAACTGACCAACACTCCATGATGAGATTGCTTTCACATTTACCGTTGCAATTTGCACGGTTTTTGTCTCCGGCGCGACATTCGCTTTTTGACCCGCTGCCAGCAATAACCGACCATCATCAGTTCGCTCTACACGTCTGAGATTGTCGTCACTTTTCAGGGGTGTCTCTACATAATCTCTTTGGGTTAGCACTGCGACCTTGCCGTCAATAACGGCAACTGTTGTCTGCTCGCTTGTCCGGTAAACGTTGAACGTAGTACCCACGGCTTCGGCTATGGTGTCACCTGCGATGACCCGAAATGGGCGGCTAGGGTCATGGGCAACCTCAAACAACGCTTCCCCGCGAACAAGCTCGATTACCCGCTGGGTTTCCTCATAACTAATCGCAACTTCCGACTGGGTGTTTACATGGATGATCGAGCCGTCTTCAAGGGTTATCTTGCGCTGCTCGCCAAGTTGTGTTGCAAATCCGGATATGGTCTCATTGAGATTGGCGACCCGTGTCTTGTCGGCAGATTGGTTCATGAATTGCGGCACAATCGCAATACTTAACAGTATAATTGCAATAGAAGCAACCACACCAGTGCCAAACCACCGCACCCATTGTCGTTTGGGTTTCCCTGTGTCTACGGGCGGAGGGTTCTCATTTGCCCATGTTTTCTGCCCACGGTTTTGCTGACTGTGGCGCACAATCGAGACGACCTCGGAGGATGTGTCTGCCAGTAGCGTGTCAATGGAGCGGGACTTATCCACATCGACGCCTTCAAAAGCGTTTAACAAAGAGACCGCAAGGAGCAATTCTTTAACATGGCAGGGTGATTCCAGCAGCCAGTCGGCCAGCTGCCGATTTTGTGCCGCAGACAAACCGCCAGCATCAAGTACTACCGCCCAATCAGCAGCCTCATCAACAATTTGCAAGTTTCTAATCTTGGCATCCGTCATTTTCTACTCCGACCAGCGCGCTCGGCATTGCGCCAAGCCCCGCTTTAAATATGTGTGTACCGTACTTGGTGCAATGTTCAGTTTTTTGGCGATCTCCTTGTGGGAATAACCATCGCGTTTACGCAATAACATCACTGCGCTATAAAGCGGTGGCAAATCATCAAGCAACGCCTCCAGCCGTACGATTTCACGTCGACGGTCAAGGGTGTCTTCAAATGCAGCGCCGTCACCGTCATCCCCCATTTTTTGAATGTCTTCCAGCGCAACGAATTTCGGGTCATGGGCGCGTTTGAGAAGATGTTCATTGGCAAGGTTACTGGCTATTCGGAATAAATAGGCTTCCGGTTTGCGGATTAAATCTGGGCGCTTAACTCTGGTGAGACGCAAATAGGCCTCTTGCGCCAAATCCTGGACATCCGCATGGTTTCCAAGACGGGACGATAGGAAGCGGCGCAGTTGCGGCGCATAGTGCTTGAAGGCGCGATGAAAGCGCGGGTCTAACTCGTTTGTTTTTTTGCTCTTTTTCAAAACAACAATTATCCTTTTGCAAACACCACCTAAATTTGGCGTTTTAAGTTCTCATATATTTTTAAGTTCTCATATATAAAGAGTGGTCTCGAACCCTGTTTTGGGGACTAATTTCTTATATTATTTGTGCTATTTATATCACAAAACTGTGTTTTTTGAAAAAAACATAAATTATTATAAGAATCTAGTCCCCAAAACCATGAACAATACTACTCTTTAATAATAAGGTCGCGCTTTATTGCGCTTCGGGAGAGTGGCGGTTTTTTACCACAGAATCGCTAAACAGGTTGATTATAATAAAACGCGGGGATTTTCATGCACAATATATCAAACAAAAAAACCAAATCAAAATTACTCACAAGCACACTAATGATTACGGCCATGCTACTCGCAGTGCCAGTGCAGGCGCAAGCGGCGAGTACGGACATTGCGATTAAGGCGCAGCCCATGGAAACGGCGCTGAACAAGCTTGCACAGGCATATGACAAACAGATTATTGTTTATTCTGCTGATGCTAAGGATATGACTGTCCAAACAATTGAGGGTACTTTCACCGAAGAAGAAGCCCTCAATATAATTTTGAAAAATTCTGGTTTGGTCTATAAATATGTGAACGAGCGGACCATCGCTGTCGGTTCAGCAGAGCGCCTCGCTGTCAAGACGGAGCAGAAAAACGCTGTGAATACACAACAAGCGGAGGTGCCCCCCTTTCGCATGGCGCAATTGGATAAGGAAACTCCTCGGGCTTTAGAAACGAATGCTGCGCCTGATAACGATAGTCCCG
>JALSHM010000005.1 GCA_026982235.1 Robiginitomaculum sp.
GGTGGTGCCTTGGCATTGAATTTCTCCAAAACCTTGTTAGCGCGCCTTACGCGGGACCTCTGCCCATATCCATTCTTGCGGATACGGGCAATAACGTCCTTTGGTGCGTCCAGCGGTATTGAAGGATCAAGGTGCATTAGATGACTTTACTGATAGGTTCTGCATGTTATTCTCCTTTAATTTCTGCTAGTTTTTTATTAACGGCATCTGCCATTATGAGTTTCTGGTCTTGGGTAAGGTCTTTGAAAGCAGGGGTTTTCTTTTCGTCTGCCCATTGGGCTTCCAGTTCTTCAAGCACATGACCGTCTCCGTTCACATGCTCAAGAAAGTCGTGCATTTCACTGGTATATGGAACGGTGCCGTCCTTGGGTTTGACCTCAGCCTTTTTTTTTGTGGCTTTGGGTGCCGGCTTGGTTTTGGTTTCAGGCTCTCTCTCGCCTGGATTGTCCCCGTCGTCCGGTACGGATGTTATTTCCGGCTCTGCTGTCTGGTCAATTTCTTCAAACTCGGCGTCAACCACATCTTCATCATCGGCGGGGATTGCTTTCTTATTTTTCTTTGCCGCTGCTTTCTTCTTTTCCATAGCGGCAAGGCGTTTGGTTTTTGCGCCGGCCAGCTTCTTCTCTGTATCGGTTCGCTCGTCGTCCAGTTCGTGTGCGACATCGGCCTCGTCGGTGCTGATTAGTCCAAGCATAACTTCAGGCGCGTACCGTCGAGCCCATGCTCTTGCACCAAAATAGTAAAGCTGCTGGTCTGGATCCTTCTTCCACAACGGGCTTTTCCCTTGGCAAGTTCGAATAATAGGCGTAATCAGTTCGTGCGCCTTCTTTTCCCCGCGAAATGTGCCGAATATTTTGGCGCGTCTTGTTCCGTCTGCTATCTTCCCGCCGTACTCTACACGTAATTTACTTTTCAATCCTGCATTGGCTTGGATAACCCCGGCAATCATCTTACCGGAATACCCAATAGAATCGTTTACCAGATAGGCTTCATGGCTGATTGCAAACGGATCTAACTGCCAGCGTACAGCCTGTAGGATTATGCCCTGACAGGCTCCAGGGTTGCGCCTGAACGCTTTTCCGACCATTGCCCCTGCATCGGACATCGTAACCGCTAAACGCTCTAGTTCCTCAAATGATTGGGGAAGGACAAGCGCGGTGCGATTAGGTGCAACGACTGCGACCGGCTCAACAATGGCCAAAGCTGTTGTCTGCCTTGCTTCACGCTTGGCCTTCTTCTCGGCTTTTTTAAGCTGCTTTTTAAGTTTCTTAATATTGGTCATTTTGTTTCCTCTGTGTTTGTTAATTCGTTGTGCGGGTGTTCAAGGTACGCACACCATGCAAGCGGCAATTCGTTTTTTGCAAGAAAGTTCCAACGGCCACACTCAAGCTTTTTAGACGGGATAACTAACCCGCATTTTGTAGCAATCAAGCAAGGTACATGCACAAACTTCTTTAAGGTGATTTCTTTGCCGTGCTTGTTTACGCTTTTAGTTTTCTCCCTATGTCCACTCGGGGCTTCGTCTATATTAAAATTCCATTTCATATTATTTATCATTCAACCAACTCCCTCTGCAAAGTCACACGCCATTTGTTTTGCGTCTTCGAGTGTTTTGGCTGTCCATTCGCCAGCGCCAAATTTTTCATTAGCGTAATGCTTACATCCCGATATTTGATCCCGCAATTTCTTGTTTTTCACGGACTTAGAGGTTCGCCATTCTACGTTAAAATACAACCGACCATCTTCGTCTAGCTGACCATCATCCGCCATTACATTCTCATGGTGATCATCACTCCAAAAGCGGATAGCGTCCTCTCTGGCCGCATCTTTATCCGGTGCAGAATATGCACAATCGCCTTTAACGACCTTGCTACCAACACCAAATCCAAATATTGCACTATGTGACCAGCCATACCATTTTTGTTCTTTCTCACAAAAACCTATAGAACAAACGCCGTCACCATCTTTTCTAGTCTCTGGTGAAATTCCACGTTTTGAATACAGCATATTAGCGGTTTTAATGTTGCCAACATAGTCGCCGTTTTTGTTTTCCGCGCTTTCCATAATGATAGTTTTGTCAAGACTGTTTTTGTGACTTACAACCACATACCCATCTTTATGGGGTGTTCTTTTTAGTACGTTATTTATCATGATTTATCCTTCGTCACCAATTTCATCATATTGTCTAAGGTGGGTAACTCCCCGCTGGCAATCTGTTGTTCAATCCGCTCGGTTTCCCATTTGTTGGGTTTGAATTCTTCAATCTTTTCAGTAAACCCGCGCCATTGGCCTGTTCTGAGCCCGTGGGCTATCTCCTGTGCGGCTTTGATGTTTTTTGATACCAATTGCCATACTGAAGTGTTTGGGATGTCCAGCGGCGTTATACCGTAAGGGCGGGATGATTTCTGGAAGAAAAGAGAAAAGGCCAAATCATCAAATGTAGGCATTTCAAATTCGTCCGGTAATTGATACATGCACCATGCGATATTGGCCAATTTCTGTGCGTAATGATATTTCTTGGTTTCCAACATGCAATTCCCAATACTGTTATTGTACGTGGTTTTATAGTCGCTAACAATTGTCCAATCATAGATAGGGATCACGTCTGGCCGGCTCTTAATCCAGATATCTTCAAACTTTACAAATAGAGATAATTCCGGGTGTCCGTATTGAAATAGCTCGCTTGCCGCATCATCGTCTAGGATCCGCTGTGCCATTGCGTCGACCGCAGTAATGTCCTGTGTGGTGTAGCAAGTAAGCCCTTGGCGCTCCTGGACGACACGCCAATCTTTTGCGCCCTTGGTTCCCCATGTTTTGTATTCAGTCGGGCGCAAAACATAACTATCGTTCCAATCCACTCCTTCTTCATGGCCAATGATTTTACCGTGTGCGGCGTTCCCGAAGTGGAAATGGGGCTGGTGTCTGTCCGCATCGGTTTTATCAAAATACGTGGAATCCGGATTATATTTGGATCCGTCCCAAAACTCTTCGCCGCTATCGTAAGCCTCTACCAATTCCCCTGAAGAGAAGCTCGGCGCGTCTGCACAGTCTGAATGATATTGGTTTATGTCCATTGCATAGACGCCCGGCTCTTTGACCTTCTCGCCGTCTTTAAGTTTTCTGATTTTCATGTTTCGTCCTCATTTATAAGTTTATCAATATCAGACAAATGAAAATACAAAGGGGCACCGCAAGCAGAAACCCGCCTGTAATGTCACTTAATAGAGATTTCTTTTTGGTATCCATGTTCGTCCTTGGGGTATCCCTAAATTAATTTTTCGCTTGCGTCAAGTGGGATACCCAATTAAAGCAAAGAAATATTTTAAAAGGACTAACTTATGGCTAAAGCTAAAGGGTGCAAAACCCGCTCTATCAATATTCCGGACGCTGAATATGCAATTCTTGTTAAGCGTAATGAGAAAAGTAGCATTCCAATTTCAAAAATAATCAACGAGGACACCGCCAAGGGAAATAGACTTTTCCTGGCTGTCGAGCGTGACTTGAAAGAATCTCAGCAATAGTGCTGTAATGCGCCTGCCTGACGCTTTCGGGCTATATCTATGAGGACCCCGCTATGGGAGATAAACTAAACCCGTCTGACTTGGACGCTATTAAACAAGCAAACCGGCCTTCTGCCGAAACTGAATTGGCATCTGTCAATGCTATGGAAGATTTAAACAAGCGCATTCTCGAAAAGCGTATGGAAAACATGGCATCCATGAAACCGTTTTATGCTGAACGCAAAGAGATTGTAGCGGACGCCCGCGCCAATGGTATCCACGGTGATGCGCTGAAAGAACTTGTTGCTGACCGTGCCTTGCTACGGAAAATAAAAGAGAAAATTGCAAATCTTGACGAGACTGCCGGCGAAGAGCTCCGCATTATGCGTGAAAATATTGGTCTGTTTGACAACTTACCGATTTCCCGCAAGCCTGAGCCGATAACTGAAAAAACACAGGTAGCCCCAAAGTCGCCTTTGTCGGTAGTTAAATGATTACCGGTCCCTTACTCTTTGATCTCTGGTTTCCCGGAAAGCCAAGGGGTAAGGGACGGGCTAATTTCGCTGTCCGTCCACGGGTTAAATGCACAATGAACGTGGGCGGACAAGCTTATTACACACTCAGCCAAGTCTACCCCAAAGCATACGGCGAAAGCACAGATAAGCTTGAAGCGGATATGACTGTGCTATGTATCCAGCAAATGCGTAAGCAGGGGCATTTTAAGGCCGTTCAGGGGCCTATTCAGTGTAATTGGGTCGCTATGTACTCAACACTTGCTAGTGACACTCAGGCGGTGGCATTTAAGAAGGTGCGGGGGATTGTCCCTAAGATGTCGACGCCGGATAAAGACAATATCGAAAAACTGATAATGGATGCGGGAAACACATATTTATTTAATGATGATGCTCAAGTTATATTTGGTACATCTGCTAAGGTTTACGGGCCGCGTGAAGGGATCCGCGCTCGTTTCTATCAATCTGATCCTGAATTAGTTGCGGCATGGGTGAAGGAAGAGTTTCCTTGGCCTAAAGAGAAGTTTGAACTTTTTGGTTATGAAGGCAAAAAACCACTATAATATTTACCAATTTAGATAGGATAAATCATGGACGATGATTTTAGCGATCCGCGCTTACAAGAAACGGATAATACCCCACATTCAATAGAAGCTGAGCAAGCTTTACTTGGCATATTGATGATTGATAATCGTCAATATTATCCAGATATTAGGGATATACTCAAACCTGATGACTTTTATGTCGGTGTTCATCAACAAATAGCCAAGGTGATTTGGAACAGGTCGCGGCTTAATCAGCCTTGTGATGCAATATTGTTGAAAAACAGATTTTCACAAGACGAAACCCTGAAAGACATCGGCGGGGTCGAATACTTGGCTGAGTTGTTGGAATCTGCGCCGGATGGTGGTGCAGTCCCTGAGTATGGTCGGATGATAGCCGATTTATCACATAGGAGATTGTTGCTTAAGCTGTACCGCGCCGGTCTGCGTGTTGTTAGGGATCCTGATACGGATTTGGACGCTGAAGGGATGTATGATCAACACCGGAACGAATTAGATGCTATGCGCGCCCTGTTCGCTGCCAATGCAGACTTCATTGACCTCAGAGAAGCCGCTAGAGAGCGAGTTGAAATGATTGGGGTGCAAAGGCCCATGGGGATGTCTACTGGCTATCCTGACTTGGATACGGTGATTGCAGGGCTTGCTCCGGGTAAGCTTTACGTCCTTGCCGGTCGGCCTGCCATGTTCAAGAGTGGTTTTGCGTCAAATATTGCCCGTAACATAGCGGACAATGCACATCCGGACCGTGATGATCCGAAGGGGAAGGTTATATTTTTCTCTCAAGAAATGGACGCGGGGGAACTTGGTGAACGGTCTGCGTCTGCTGAAATTGGAAAGCTTGGGTCTACAATTCACTATCAGGATATTGCTAAACACGCTGTATCCATGGATGAAAAGGCAAGGCTTTTGGCTGCGGTTGAAAGAATGCCTACGTTTCTGGTGGATGAAGCAAGCCCTCAAACGATTGGCAATGTTGAAAAGCGGGCTCGGGCGGCTGAGGTTGCCATGGGTGGAATTGATATGATTGTGGTGGATTTTATTCAAATGATGTCCGGTGCCGGTTGTGTTGATCCTCGGAATAAAGCCTCATATGTTGGTGAAATAGCTTATCGCCTTAAAGATTTGGGTAAGCAGCTTGGCTGTGCCGTCCTCTGTCTGGCTCAATTGTCCAGAAAATGCGAAGAGCGTGAAAACAAACGTCCTCGTCTGTCTGACCTCAAGGAATCGTCTGGTATTGAAGAGGCGGCAAATGTCGTTATGGGCTTATACCGTGAAGATTATTACATGGAGCAAGCCGGCCCGCCTGCTGAACATAGTAAATTGCAAGCGTATGAGGACAGACTAAGCATGAAACGTGGTTTGATTGAAGCGATTGTGATTAAAAACCGTGGTGGGCCTCTCAAGGTTGTTGAATTTAGAACTGACTTGGGCTCTGATTTGCTTATGCCTCTGGCTCCGCCTGAAGAATATGACACATCACTTGATTTTGATAAAATAGAAGAATAGGAAAGACGAAGCCAGCACGGGAATCACAACGTACTGGCTTCTTTTAACGCTAAACAGGAGCGCAATATGTTATTAAATAAACCCCCTCAATCTATTTTGCAAGCGATAACGCCATGAGCGATCATTCGTTTGACCCCGATGTAGCTAAACAAGTTGGCGTGAATGCGGCTGTTATCTACAAAAACATATGTTTTTGGGTTGATAAAAATGAAGCCAATAAAAAACATTGGTATCAAGACAGAAATTGGACTTACAATTCGATCAAAGCCTTCACAACACTGTTTCCTTATCTCTCCGGCGCGCAGATTCGGACTGCTCTTAATAAACTGATTGCCTCTGAGTTGATTATAAAAGGAAACTTTAATCAGACTGCGTATGATCGTACAATATGGTATTCGTACTATTCTCAAACCCATTTGTGCAAAAGCGAAAATGGTGTTGTTAATAATGACAAACCTATACCAGATATAAACACAGATATAAACACAGATACTAAAAATACTAAAAAGGATTTGTTTGGATCAGAAGATAAACCTGAAACATCTGTGTATGACCGAGCATTTGATAAGCTCTGGAAACATATATCGAATATAACTCCGAAAGATAAGATGGGTCGGCACTCAAAGAAGAAGGGTTTGGCGAAATTCAAAGCGATATGCACTCGTAAAACGGACGCTGTGCCTCCAGGTCGTCTACTGAACGCGCTTTTGTGGTTTTATGATACGGATGATCAAACCAAAAACGATTGCACCTACATGAAGGGCTTACTCCCTGTGCTGAATGGTGAATTATACGAGCCGTTCCTTGCTGATGGGTCCTACATCGACCGGAACGCTCCGGTCTCCGAAGAGGACCTATGGCGCGAACGGGCAGCATATTGTAACAAAAATGACGGCTATTGGATGCCCTCATGGAAACAAGAGAGTTTGGTTCCCGTGCCGTATAGAGAGTTTTTTG
>JALSHM010000006.1 GCA_026982235.1 Robiginitomaculum sp.
TCGGCTTGGGTTTTTAAATTGACCCAGGATTGGCCCGGCGTGAACCCGGCGATTTGACTGGCAGCTTTTATCACAGCTTCACCGACAATGTTTTTCGCCGTTGTTTCGAGCACCGCCGTCCATGTTGTCGTACCACCCGGATCCGCCGTAGCAGTCAGAGGTGTACTTACATTGGTCAGAAATTCGACCAAATCCGAAGAACGCCGTTCGTCTATAAGCGAAATTACCTGATCAATTGCAGGCCCCGCCAAAGACAGACCCGGTCCGTGAATTTCAGCCGCAGCCGGTACGCCTGCGTGGGTCAATTGCGGCGGTGGTGCTTCGTGGTATTTCGCACGGCCTGGCGTGCTGCCGATAACGGCAGTGGTTCCGGCCTGATCAAGCGCCACAACTTCGCGCCGTTCTTGCGAAGGTGCAGGTTGTCCCATTGTGGTTATCGGGTTTAACAAATTGCGGGTTCTGTTAAACAGATTTGCACCGTTCGGACCCGCCGTCAAATCGCCCGCTGGTGTTTGGCCAAATGCGGGTTCAGTGATGATCAGTGTATCACCTGCGCCCGCTGCATTGACCAAGGTAGCCGCCGCCACATCCGTAGCATCAAGAGTTGCCAAATCGACACGGGCAAATGGATCAGCCGCATCATTGGGCACAGCTAGTACGGATTGTCCACTAGTATATTGACCACTGCCACGCACCATGGCCGAACCCTGCTCACATATCCAAAGACTGACATTAGGCGGTGCCGTCGGTGCAGCAGGTAAAGCCAATGGAGACCCGCCAATTGCGGCGGGGCGGTCATAGCGCACATCAGAGAAATATCGTGTCCCGGCGTCTGTAACAATAAAAACATCAAACGACAATCGAATAGGGTCAGCTCCAGCAGCAGTTGGCGCTGCAGTGCCGTCCGGTATCGGCACTATTATATGGGCTTCGCCGGACGCATCCACCAGAGCCGCCGCACCGTCCTGCCTAAACCGTGAACCAGTTTGCGTATCCAGCCCGTGCGTCCAAAGCCGTATCCATGCGCCCGCTGGTAAAGAGCCGCTGGCAAAATGCACGGCGATAATTTGGTTTTCTACGGATGAACCGCTGTCGCTCGTTGTCCCATCTCCGGCCAAGGCATGAATACTAAAATCCAGTGTATCCGGTAGAGCGTCCGTACCAAAGCTGGCCGGCGGTGTCGCTTGCCCCCATAAATTATCCATCACAGGTGTCATAGCGATTGCTGCCGCACTCGCGGTTAGGGATGCCATCAACTGGCCGCTCACCGCATCTGTGCCCAAGAGGAACGGGGTGGCTGCCGTATTGCGCGCCGGGCTAATCCGCAAGCGAGCCTCGGCCTGTCCGCTGTCGGCACGGGTCAAACCGACAATGTGTTGTTCCATATCAAGGAAGGCGACGCGGACAAAATCTCGGGTTATCGCTGCCGGAAATCCGGCGCCTGTCCAGCCTGAAAACGGGGTTGCGGTCGCCGGGTCTGCATAATTGCCAAGCGGCAAAGCTGCAATACGGGGTAACGGTGCATCGTCTGGGGTCGGCGCCGCAGTCAAAGCAATCGCGGGCGCGGGTGTCGCGCCAGTACCCACTTGGTATAAATCTGTCGCACCCGCTATCAGGGTTAAATCCGTCACATTTAACCGCGCACGCAATGGTGCTGTTAACGGACCCTCATGGGCGTTGGTGATATGGACAATGCGGCCTGCAGCAACATTTGCTGTGGCTGGGGCAGTTTCATCTTCGTCCGCCCAAAGATTATCCCAAATGCCCGTAGAGGCCAAAAACGTCCACCAATTGGCGACAGCGCCTGGATCCAACGGGCGGCCAAGGTAGTCAAAACTCCACAAATTAACTGAAAGAGCCCCACCAGTGCGGTTTTTCAGTGCCACAGCCGTGTCGTGTTCGGGGCGGCACAATTCATTTGTTGCCGTCTTGGCGTTGGTAATCGGGGTGCCGTCCTTCAAGCCAATAAAGGTGGCTTGTTTAACCGTGGTGTCTATGTCAGCAGGGAAACCCGCACTGCGTAAATTCTCGATAGCACTCATATTACCGGCACTAGCAGCCGGAATTTCTAGAGCCAGGTATCGAATGCGCGGTCTTGCCGGATTGTCGTCGGCAGGAAGTGCCGTCCCGTCCGGGGAAGGGATGGGCTGGCTCAAAGTCCAAAGTCGCATTTCCACTTCCGGTAACAAAGTCAGAAGCACGACCAGATTTCCGTTGGTAAATGCAGCCGTACCGTTCGCTTGACGCAAGTGGCGTAATATGTCCGGACGGGTCGCTGTAGCTACGGCATAACTTCGGGTCGCATTGGCAGGCGTACGCCATTCCGTATCGGTGGGCAGGCTTATGGATACAGACAAATCCGCCGACGGTATAGCAATTTGTGGCATGGTCACCGTATCATCGTCGTGGGTAAACCACGGCCCCAAAGCGGGAGATGACAGGCCTAACGTACTGGGTGCAGGTGTAAGGTCAACCATGGCTATTTATCCTTTTCTAAGCGCGCACATTTAAGGCACGACGTGGCTGATTGTTGAGCCAACACGACCAACCGGATCGATGATTTCTACAAAATACTCGGCCCCAGAGGGTACAATATCGCCCGGAATTTTATCATCCACCCCGCTGATGGCAAAGGGGCCGTCTCCGAAAATGTCGGCTTCGCGCAAGAGTGACATTCGGCTTTGTGCCGACAGGCGGCGACTAATCCGCATTTTGAAATTACCAACGGCACCGCCTTTGACTGATGTATCTACAGGTAAGCTAATATTGACTACGGCATCCGTAAGACCGTCCGGCGATGGGGTGCCAGTGACCGTATCTATCAAGGGCGCAGCGGGAGCTTCCGCTGGAATTAAGACCAGGCTTACGGGGTCAGAGGTTCGGCTCCAGAGCCCTGGAACGGCTTGGCCACTTGCGGCAGAACCACTTTCGGGCGCACCTTGTACATCGGCAATCCAGTTATATCTTATCCAGGGCTTCAAATGAACATTGTCAACAATTTGTACATTACCAGTATCGCGGTAGACGGCGAGCTGTTCCCTTTTTTCTGCGTCCATCACGCCCAACGCTCCGGTTTCAGCTATAGGCATTCTTAGCGGGTTAGCCGCGTCTACGGACGAGCGGCGCAAACGCCAACTTTCTCCCGCCGTAACACCTGCGGGCAAATTGATGCTGACCTCGACCACATAGTCTGGCTCCATGTCTGTGGGCGAAACTGGTTTGACAGAAAGGATCGGGCGGGGCGGCGGATCAGAATTGGGGACGCCGTATATGATCATGTTAAGGTCGGTCAAAACCGGTTTGGCACCGCTCTCAGCTTCGGCCGCAATTTTATAGAAATTCAAAATGCGCAAACTGCCCGAGACTTTATGGCGAAACCCAACCTCGCCGGAATTAAAGGCCACATTCACATTCCGTAGCCGCTCAAATACATGATCAGGGAACAAGGCCGCATTGGCCCTGTAAATTCCTGCGCGAACGGCAGCATTACGTGCATCGACCGAATCTGCCAAACTTACATCCGTATCAATAGACGTCAGATCATCGACCAAATCCGTTTCGCCAATTTCCCGAAGATGGCTCAGCAAGCGGTTCTCGTCCGTATAGTAAATACCAAAATTGGCTTGGCTTGGTTGAGGTGTCCAGCGGTATTCTATATTTGATAACCCGGTTACGTCTGGTCTTGCCCCGTATAATAGCGTGTCAGGCACAGGAATTTGGGCTGGTGGACGCGGATCTGTCATGGTCAGAATTTGTTTTGTCGAGACGTCTGAAAACACCCCGCTCGTATCGCGCCAGCGCGCGGTGATATGCATTTTACGCCGTTCAGTCGCATTTAAAATTGGCCCGGTATGATGTATTTGCAAAATATGTGCGGTCGGGTCACTTGGATCTACGGCTTTTGTGGCTTCGGCAGTATTTAATACCGTCAACGGTATTAAAGTTTCGTCTTTTAAGGTCAGTTCCAAATTGTCCAAAAGATGGCTACCCGGTGCCAAACTTGCGGGTTCTGGCACCATGACTTTCACATAAATATCCCCACCAGTGCTAGCTGCATCGTCAATAGATGGCTGGGTATAAAACCCTTGGAAATGCGGTATAGGCGGTTTGGGACGTGGTCCGGGCGCAGCATTACGCGCTGCCCATTTTGACCAACGGCCAAACCTATCTTGCTGGGCAACCAGATACTTTATCGCGCCTGGCCCTGCCGTGCGGTCACCAACAAAGCCCGTACCCGGCGCAGAAATAATTGTACCGTCCGGACTGGCACTAAGGGAAAGCATAAGCGGCAAATGGAAACCGCCTGCATTTTCCTTATTGAGCGGGCTGTACACTTGGCCGCTGCCCGACGCAGGTGTTTTCTTACCAGCCGCTAGCAAACCAGCAACTCGCACACCGCTTACATAGGCATGAACATTGCGCACTGCCGACGGCGGCACCGCAGGTAACCATTCACGGTGCATTGTCTTGGTGATAATTGGTGCTGCCACTCCTGACAATGGTGCACGACGATCTGCAATTGCCGTCGTACCCATGGCGTAATAATCATCGCCTTCAGCAAATTTATCCAACAGTCTCGTGTTGAGTTTCACGTCGTTCAAATTACCAAGTACACCCAAAAAACGCTCAATCATATTGCCGCGGCTCCAGTTTTTTGTCCCTGCATTTGAACGGTTCAGCAGAGCGTCCAATAATTGACTGGATATAGTTTTCTTATCACCGCTCCCAAAATCTAGCCTGTCTTTGAAAAAACCGCTTACTCTATAAAACACTATTTTTTCTTCAATTTCGACAAAGTCATCATCCCGTAACATATAACCCAGCAGGCTGGCTGTTCCCGGATCTCCCTGTGTTTGAAACACACGGTGTAGCCGCGCCACAGATGACTGGCCAATCACATTGCCGTTTTCGTCACGTAAATTCGAGGTGATGGATTGATCAAATGGCGATTGCGGGTCGTTAATCAACTTACCGAGGTCGCCGGATAATGTTGTGGTCAGAGATTTAACCCTGTTGCGCTCATCGGTAATGGTCGCAATTGCCGCCGCGTTCGGAACAGGTGTGTTGACCGTCTCTTGCAAGGGCTGCCGCTTTGGTGCCTGTTTATTAACGCGGGCCCGCGCACGAGCCACCGCATTTTGGATTGGCAAATAGCGCATACCACCAGCATGAGGGAGGTTTAAAATCGCAAAGGGGTGGTACTTTAATGGCTGCCTATCAGATGCCTCAATCCAATTAACCCGCGCGACACGCCCCCAACCCGTGATTTTAATTTCAACTATGCCGGGCGCAGAAAATGCGAATGGCACCTTGCGGCGTTGACCGATGGACGCTGGCCCCATTGCAGAACTCACATAAGCTTCGCAGGTTAGCGTGCGGGGGAAGTTGAAGTTAAATCTGCGTCTGAACCTGTCAATGCGCGGCACACGTAACAATCTTGTATCAAAGCGTCTGCGGATCGAAGTGCCTACGGAACTGACGCGCGCACCGCGCACACCTAACCTGCCGCCGGGAACGGGAAC
>JALSHM010000007.1 GCA_026982235.1 Robiginitomaculum sp.
GTGGTTAAACACCTGCACATGGCACGGGCAATTCATGGGCTTGAGGGCAAACATTTTATCTTCGTCGTCCACTTGGGTGATGAACATATTTTCGCGGTATTTGTCCCAATGCCCAGAGGCCTTCCAGAATTTCTGGTCCATCAATTCCGGAGTACGGATTTCGCTATAGCCACCCTCGTTCTGGCGGCGGCGCATATAATCCTGGAGCGTCCGATATAACATCCAGCCCTTTTCGTGCCAGAACGCCTGCCCTTGGGCTTCTTCTTGAAAATGGAACAACTCCATCTCGCGCCCCAAACGACGATGGTCGCGTTTTTCGGCTTCTTCCAGGCGGTGCAGATAAGCATCTAAATCATCTTTGGTCGCCCACGCCGTGCCGTAAATCCGCTGTAATTGCGCGTTTTTGCTGTCGCCGCGCCAATAGGCTCCGGCTACTTTCATTAATTTGAAAGCCGAACCGATTTTTATGGTGGACGGTAAATGTGGACCCAAACATAAGTCCAACCAATCGCCTTGTTTATAAATGGTAATCGTCTCGTCTTCAGGCAAGTCAGAAATCAATTCCGCTTTATAGGTTTCGCCCTTTCCGGTGAAGTATTTGATAGCGTCATTTCTATCCCAAACTTCCCGCTCAAACGGTTTGTTTTGCTGGATGATGAATTTCATCTTTTTCTCGATGGCGGCGAAGTCGTCCTCGGAAATCGGTTTGTCAGTGGCAAAATCGTAATAAAACCCGTCCGTCACATTCGGGCCAATAGTGACCTGAGTGCCGGGGAATAATGCCTGCACGGCTTCGGCCATAACATGGGCGCAATCGTGGCGGATAAGCTCTAATCCCTCTGGGTCAGCAGCCGTAACAAGTTCAAGCACAGTATCGCCTTCAAGCGGACGTGTCGCATCCCAAAGTTCGCCGTTGACCTTGGCGGCCAATACCTTTTTAGCCAATGACTTAGACAAAGCCTTAGCCACACCCATGGCGGATGTGTCGTCTTCAAATTCGCGTGTCGCGCCGTCCGGAAATGTTACTGTCAACATAGTTATTCTCAGTCTTTTTTTGTGTCTTTTATATGGTCGCAATCCTGCTCACCACACCGTTCAGTCCAAGCCCAATCACCATATCGCCAAGGTGCCCAGAACGCCTGTTTATGTACAGACTTGGGAACAGGGTCAAGCCCCGATGACCCCCACGGATGGCACCGCAAAAGCCGCGACAAAGTCAACCAAACCCCGCGCCATACACCGTGCTTATAAAACGCTTCAATAGAATAATTCGCACATCCCGGCTGATGCCGACACCTCACCCCCAGCGCAAACAGGACGGGCGACAGAGTAAACTTGTAAATTTTTAGCAAGCCAATCGCGAGATATATAAATGGGTTTTTCATCTCGCCGCGTCGTCACCCGCCGCCAACACCGCGTCGAATGGGAGCAGTGTTGATGTGTGCCGCGCTGGGTAATTGGCTACGTCTGCCAGTAAGGCTAGTTTGGCAAAACGACCCAGCGGTGCATCGGCACCGTCCTTCAACATGGCTCGCAAACCATCTCGCGCTTCTCGTAGTTCAGTGAGTGTCGCACCGAGCACCGCCTCAGCCAATATGGCCGCAGACGCTTGCCCGAGCGCACAGGCTTGCAAGCGGACGGCAAAATCTGTGACCACATCATCCTCAAGACAAATATCAATTTCAACCCAAGACCCACAAAGTTTGGAAACTTTACGTGCAGTCTCCTGGGGCGCATCCAACTTCCCCACACGGGAGATATTAGCCGCCAAAGAAAGCACATCAGTATTGTATAGCCCGTCTATCATAAGGGGTGTTTACGCGCGAGAAGCACGGAGCGCAAATGGTGTTTGCTGCAAATCCTGTCAGTAATTATAACTCAAAGCTCTTACTGCTATGTTATACATCTGTTTGAAATGCAATAAGCCATTGCTCTGGAAAAGAACTATGTTATTTCATAGGTAATTAATATGGGGCGGATATGAAAATTTATAAAAATACTTTCAACAAGTGTACTTGTTTTGACCAGCCTCCTATTGCCAATGCCCATATTATCTCAGGTGGCTTGCAGCCAAAACCCTAAAACTCATCCAGTAAATGAAAGTCGCTATGACCATATTTAACAAAATAGTGACGGTAACCACTCTTATAGCCGCGTGTTTTTTTCGCGTCCCCTTCTGCTTTCGCAGGACCTCATGAAGACGGTCGAACGGCTTATCAGAGCAAGAACTATCCTGAAGCCTTACGGCTTTGGCGCATAAGTGCTGCGGTTAGCAATCCAAAATCCATGTACAACCTGGGTATTTTATATGAGAACGGATTTGGCGTTGAGCAGTCTGACCGACAAGCCTTTATTTGGTATAAAAAATCTGCAGAACTGGGGTTTGATTGCGGGCAATATGAGACGGGACTGAATTATTCAACCGGAAAGGGTATCACAGCCTCTGAAAGCGAGGTTTTTAATTGGTTCTTAAAAGCCGCTGAACAAGGGGCGATTGGTGCGCAATTTAATCTCGGCGCCCTGTATGAGACAGGCGAAGGCGCCGCAAAGTCCAAAAACACAAGCATTTTTCTGGTACCAAAAAGCTGCTGATCAAGGGAGTATGTCTGCCCAATTTAATGTTGGCGTCTCATACTATTATGGTAGAGGCGTTGCCAAATCTACACCTCAAGCTATTGCTTGGTTCAAAAAAGCAGCGGCTCAAGGGGATGAAAACGCCAAGAAAGCTCTCAAGCAACTTGGGGGATAAGGTAAATTTAGGGAATAAAAATAAAACTTTACTATTCTATAGCCCGATAAACGCCGACATCGTGCGCGCCGTCGCCATAATACAAACTGGTGAGCGAAACTAAGGGCAATATTGCCGGGTAAACCGTATCTGCTTTTTACCCATATTATGCGTTCACATAATAAAATTGAACATATTACCCAGAAGGTAAATCCACTGAACGAATCGGGGCTTAGTCGATCGTCAATTATGGTGTTGATCGGCTAAAAACATGAACGGGATTATTGCTACTTTCGTTTATTCGTTAAGTGATTTCCTGATTTCTTTCGGAAATTATCGGAAAAATCAAAATACTTGAATTCCCTAGTAAACAAGGCTCAAATTGGAGAAAAATACGCTATACTGTATTCAAATGAACATCACAATGTTCTTTCCTTGTTCTTTTTACTGGACAAATGAGAACAAATGTAGCACATAGGGTTCAGGCAGTCCGATTTAAAGCCTAGTTTTTTAAAATGACCGAGGGGCTCCGGTTGTTATATTAAAGGAGCCACACATGGCTAAGAAAAGACCAGAATTGACAGTTGTAGGCAAAGCGCCTGATAGCAAAAAAGCTGCAGCCCTCGAAGCCGCTCTGAGCCAAATTGACCGTGCTCACGGCAAAGGTTCGGTGATGAAATTGGGCCAAAAGCAGAGCATGGATGTGGAGTCTGTTTCCACCGGTTCAATTGGGCTGGATATTGCCCTCGGCATAGGCGGCCTGCCCATGGGACGGGTTGTTGAAGTTTACGGGCCGGAAAGCTCTGGTAAGACGACGCTGGCATTACATGTTATTGCTGAGGCGCAAAAGGCTGGACATATTGCGGCATTTGTCGATGCGGAGCATGCGCTTGATCCAATCTATGCGGCCAAGCTTGGGGTTGATGTTAATGAACTTCTCATCTCTCAACCAGATACGGGAGAGCAAGCGCTTGAGATTACCGATACTTTGGTGCGTTCTGGGGCGATTGGTATTTTGGTAATCGATTCAGTTGCCGCTTTAACACCCCGCGCAGAGCTTGAGGGCGATATGGGCGATAGCCTGCCGGGTTTGCAAGCCCGTTTGATGAGCCAAGCCTTGCGCAAGTTAACTGGCTCTATTTCCAAGTCCGGCTGTATGGTCATCTTTATCAACCAAATCCGGCATAAAATTGGTGTGATGTACGGCTCGCCCGAAGTAACAACTGGTGGCAATGCGCTTAAGTTTTATGCCTCCGTCCGCCTTGATATTCGCCGCATTGGGGCCATCAAATACCGCGACGAAGTGATTGGTAATCAGACACGGGTGAAAGTGGTCAAGAACAAAGTCGCACCACCATTCCGCCAAGTTGAATTTGATATTATGTACGGTGAGGGTATTTCCAAAATGGGCGAATTGGTCGATTTGGGTGTAACTGCCGATGTGGTGGAGAAATCCGGTTCGTGGTATTCCTACGGCGATGAACGGATTGGTCAAGGCCGAGAAAATGCCCGCAAATTCCTTTTGGAAAACCCGGATATAGCCGAGCATATAGAAACCACTATCCGCACCAATGCTGGTCTGATTGAAGATGAATTGCTTATGCCAAAGGACGGCGGCAAGGGCGACGAATTAGAGTTAGAGGCTTAACCCGCCTCAAAATAAAACAGTCAAAATCGAAATAGGCGCTTGGCACTGCTAAGCGCCTTTTCTATAGGTGGGGCTTAATAATTTTGAGATATATATGACAGCCCTACGTGACATCCGATCCCAATTCCTTAGTTTCTTTGAAACTGCGGAACATTCCGTCCAAAAATCTTCGCCCCTTGTGCCGGACAATGACCCGACATTGTTGTTCGTTAATGCGGGCATGGTGCAATTTAAAAACTATTTCACAGGCGCAGAGACGCCAGATTATAAACGTGCGGTAACCTCACAAAAATGCGTGCGGGCAGGCGGTAAGCATAATGACCTCGACAATGTCGGCTATACGGCACGCCACCACACATTCTTTGAGATGCTCGGGAACTTTTCCTTCGGGGACTATTTTAAAGAAGATGCCATTGAATATGCTTGGAATCTGCTGACTAACGATTTTGGCTTATCCAAAGATAAGCTGCTCATCACAGTCTACCACACAGACGATGCTGCGCGGGCAATATGGAAAAAGGTTGCGGGTGTTAACGATAGCCGGATTATATCTATTCCCACGTCCGACAATTTTTGGGCCATGGGCGACACAGGGCCGTGCGGGCCGTGTTCGGAAATATTCTATGACCACGGCGATAAAATTGCCGGCGGGCCTCCGGGCAGTCCAGACGAGGACGGTGACCGTTTCATCGAAATTTGGAATTTGGTTTTCATGCAATACGAAAAATTTGCAGATGGCAAACGTGTCGACCTGCCCAAGCCGTCCATAGATACGGGCATGGGGCTAGAACGTATCGCGGCTATATTGCAAGGCAAGCACGACAATTACGATATCGACCTCTTCCAAAACCTCATCACCGCCAGTGTGGAAGCGACCAAGGTGAAAGCCGAAGGCGAGGCCATGTTTTCCCACCGGGTTATCGCGGATCATTTGCGTTCGGCGTCGTTCCTGATAGCCGACGGGGTCAGCCCATCGCGGGAGGGCCGTGGCTATGTGCTGCGCCGTATCATGCGCCGGGCCATGCGCCACGCTCATATTCTGGGTGCCAAAGACCCGCTCATGCACAGACTTGTTCCGACACTGGTGGAAGAAATGGGCGGCGCGTTCGGCGAGCTTAAACGCGCCCAAGAAAATATCGAAACTACCATGCTCGAAGAAGAAGAGCGCTTCCGCAAAACCCTCGGGCGCGGCACGGCGCTTCTGGACAGTGCAACGGCAAAGCTCGGCCAAGGCGATACTCTGCCCGGCGATGTAGCGTTTAAACTCTACGACACATACGGCTTCCCGCTCGACCTGACCCAAGACGCCCTGCGCTCTAAGGGTATCGAGGTTGATGTTGAGGGCTATAACAAAGCCATGCAGGTGCAAAAAGACGGCTCAAAAGCAGCATCAAATTTCAGTGCTGATTCAGCTGCAAGTGCATTTTGGTTTTCGGTTACAGAGGCTAAAGATGCTACAGAATTCCTTGGATATGAAACGCTGGAAGCAGTAAGTGAAGTAACCGCGATAGCCTTTGTAGAACGTGTCGAGAGTGATAAACGGCAAGATACTTACGAAGCCTATGAGGGTGATACGATTTTGTTTTCTACGCTGAAAACACCTTTTTACGCTGAAAGTGGCGGGCAAGCAGGCGATAAAGGAACCGCAATAATGTCCTTGCCTTGTGAACCTAGCTACCCCGAAAAGAGTGGACTTGAACTCACAATAAACGATACTCAAGTTATTGGTAATGCATATGTCCATACTGCAAGAGTCAATCGTGGCGTTATGTGTGTTGGCGATAATATAAAGTTGTCAGTTGATCCCGACAACCGCCGCACCACCATGGCCAACCACTCCGCCACCCACCTCTTGCACGAAGCATTGCGCCGTGTACTCGGCACCCATGTGACCCAAAAAGGCCAGATGGTGGACGGCGAGCGTATCCGTTTCGATTTCTCCCACGGTAAAGGTGTCACACCGGATGAATTGGCCGCAATTGAAACCCAAGTTAACGCAGTGATTTTGGAAAACTCCGAAGCCAGCACCAAGTTAATGGCACCGGACGCGGCTATCGAAGCTGGCGCTATGGCGCTGTTCGGCGAAAAATACGGCGACGAAGTGCGGGTGCTTTCTCTGGGGAATGTCCCGGACGGCGAAGACCACCCCTATTCAGTCGAGCTTTGCGGCGGCACACATGTGGCGCGGACTGGCGATATTGGCTTGTTTAAAATCACATCCGAGGGTGCGGTTGCAGCGGGCATACGCCGCGTCGAAGCCGTGAGCGGCGAGGCGGCGCGCTTGTATCTTGAAGGGCAGGCCGGCTATGCCAAACAAGCGGCGGATGTTTTGAAAGCAAAAATAGAAGACGTGCCCGCCCGGATTACGGCTTTGGCCAAAGACAAGCGCGAACTGGAAAAGCAAGTCTCGGAACTTAAGAAAAAACTAGCATTAGGTAGCGGCGGCGGCGCGGCAAGCGTCGAGGAAATAGGCGGCGTCAAATTCATCGGTAGTGTTCTGGAGGGTGTAAGCGGCAAAGACCTACGCGCTATGATCGAAGAACAAAAACAAAAGCTAGGCTCCGGCATAGTCGCATTTGTCGCCGTGGACGGCGGCAAGGTTGCCGTGGCCGTGGGTGTCACATCCGACCTGACTAAAGATTATAACGCGGCT
>JALSHM010000008.1 GCA_026982235.1 Robiginitomaculum sp.
TAAGCGTAAAGCCTGCTCCAAAGCAATGACGTATCCGGCGGGTGATGCCCTGAAAGTGCCTTGTCCCGACACATCAAAACCGCCCAGAAGCTGCGCCGCCTTGTTGCGCAGATTATTGGTAAAATATTTGGCGATAGGCGTGTCTTCTAAGGCGCTATGGCTGGTGAGCTTGTCTGCGAGGTTTGCCCGCATGTGGAGATTGCTGATTTGCCCACCTTGGGCATTCATCTGCCAATGACCATTTATTTGATTGTCTGCGGTTTTTTTAAAGTTACGGATATGTATATCGGCATTGGCGACAGTATAATCCGGCAAGGACAGGCCTGTAATCTTTGTCATATACCAGCCGGAAATTTCTGGTTTGGCATCTGTCTTAGCGCGGGTAATACTGAGTTTGAACTGGCTCTTGAGGGTTTTGGCTTGCAGGGGGTTTTGTGGCAATAATTCTGTGCGTAAGCCTTGCCCACTTACTGCGCCAAAAACATCAAAGGACTGCCCGTTCTTGGTTTCGATAAATATATCATGTGTGATGTCGCCCTTTAGCATTTCCGCATTAAAAACGGCCTTGGTACCTGAAATATTGGCGCTCCAATGTGTAGCGCTGGCAATATTTGCATCCATATGTGTTTGACCAATGCCGGCCTCGTTAGTTTCGCCGAGCGTTACTTGCCAATCAATGACACCACCCTCTATGCTTAATCCTTGCGGCGGCAAGAGCAGTTTTCGCGGCTTGTCTGATTTTGGTGGCATCCAGCTTGAAGTGATTTTACCATTTTTCGCCAGCTCTATCTTTAGATATGGTTGCTCTAACGCGATCCGTTGTGCCATGCGCTTGCCAAAATTATAGTCGATAATTGCCCGCTTTGTTTTGAAAAAGACAACCCCATTTTTACGCATTTCTATATCCGACGCTATAGCCTGTGTTTTGGTAAGCTTGGAAATATCCAGCGTTACCTCATAGCCTTGCTTGGCCAGAAGCTTGCGAATTTGGCTTTCCAGCAAGCTGGTGCGGTTATACCAAATCAATGTTAGGGCAATACTGGCCAGAATAGCCAAAACCAACAAAAGCCAGAATGCACGGCGCAAGAATGTTCGGACTCCGGATGTGGTATTTTTAGATGCCTTCCCAGCCGCAGGCTTGCCGACCTTGCCAGAATGTGACAATTTGGCTGTGTCTGATTTCTTTATTTGCGCACGCATATGGCTTTCTATATACATATTATTTGTGACGTTAACCAATCATAAGCCATAATTGTGGCAATAGCTGTCATATGACGGGGTTTACACCAAATTAGGGATGGGGAAGACGAAAAATGCGTGGTTTTAATGAAAAATTCACCCAAAAGATGAGATGGTTGCGCATGGCATTACGTAATGACGCCAAAGCCCTTTTAAGTGATACAAATGGGAAGGCACCGAAAAACGCTAAGGTTATGATAATCGGCGTTGGTGTGTTTTTAGGCGGTGTTTTGGCGCTGTCATCATTTGCCAGCAATGACAAAGTCGCGCAGCAAATTGATCTTGTGGATGTTGTTCCTGAGGCACCAAAATTAACATCGGTTGATTTGTATGACTTTAGAACTCTCAGCGAGCAAGCAATGCTCGGCGTTACAACCAAGAGCCTAATTCTGAAGCCTGGCCAGTCTCTTGGCCCGCTTTTGCAAAAAAATGGGGTTGACCCGAACACGGCTTACGGTGTCACTCAGGCGTTTTCCAAGGTCCACAACCCGCGTGACCTACGCGCCGGGCAAAAAATAAACCTATATTTTGAGAATGGTGGCACCAATTTTAGTGGTATATCTCTTAAGCCTAATGCTGAAAATACAATTTTTGTTAATCGTTCACAAGACGGGAATTTTACAAGTAAAAAAATCTCTGCAGAATTTACCAAAACCTTGGTGCGGGTGGACGCGGAAATTAAAAATAGCCTATATCTGGACGCGCAAGCTTTGGGTGCGCCGGATAAAGTTATCGTTCAATTTTCTCATATCTACGCCCACTCGGTCGATTTTCAGCGGGATATTCAGCCGGGCGATAAATTTGAAATGATGTTTGAAGTGTTTCGCGACCATAAAGGTAAAACCATTAAGGCTGGTGATCTGGTCTATACGAGCTTCTCCCCGCGCGGCAAGAAGTCAGAATTTTTCCTGTTCGAAAACGCGAAAGGCCGTGAGGGATATTATGATGAAAATGGTAAGGGTGCCAAGCGTATGCTTATGCGCACACCAGTTAACGGTGCGCGTTTGTCCTCACGTTTTGGGAGTCGCAAACATCCGATTTTGGGTTACCGTAAAAACCATACGGGCGTCGACTTTGCCGCGCCGCGCGGCACGCCGATTATGGCTGCCGGTACAGGCACTATTACCCGCGCCAGCAGATTTGGCTCTTTCGGTAATTATGTTAGTATTCGCCACTCTGACGGCTATGTCACGGCCTATGCCCATATGAAAAATTTCGCGCGCGGCATTAAAAAGGGTCGTCGAGTTGTGCAAGGGCAAACCATTGGTTATGTGGGAACGACCGGGCGCTCAACTGGGCCGCACTTGCATTATGAGGTGCATAAAAAAGGGCGCAAAATTAACCCGATGACATTGTCGACCCTGTCTGGCAAGCCATTGTTAAAAGCTGACCTCCCCGCTTTTAAAAAACGCATGGCCGAAATCATTGCCGATAAAGCCAAAACACAGCTAGCGATAACGCCAGAACCTGAGCAAGTTGCAGAGGTGGCTACAGGAACAACGTCTACCGGGTCTCCAAGTGTTCAATAGCAAGTCTAACGTGTTTTGAAGTCTTTTTGGTTCCTGTTTACGAGGCTTACGACCTATATACAAAAGCTATAGAGGGCTCTATTCTTCCAAAACCCTTTTTGAAGCCCCTTGCAGTTTTCCCCGGCGTGCTTATGTTGGACTTAGCCCAGCTTATAGGAGACCGCTATGTTCGACTTATTTAAACAGTTTTTTTCTTTTCAAAAATTGATGAAAGACAGGCTTGTCGCCGCATTTTTCTTCCTTGGACTTGTTGTCATTGGCTTTAAATTTTTAGGGACGCTGTGGGCGGCCTTTAGTAATTTATTTAGCGGTGCGGCAGGAAGCGGATTAGTTTTGTTTTTCGCCGCATTTTTCCAAATTTTGTTTATGTTTGTGTTATTGCGCCTGATTAGCGAATTGATGATGGCCATTTTTAGTATCAACGACAATTTATCACCAGACGGGGGCAAATCTTATACGGCGGATATTGACGTGTTTGAGACTACAAAAGAGGCGGCGGCCAAAGCAGCTAAATCCGCTAGCGCTGTCACTAAATCGGCTATTGAGAAAACCAAAACCAAAATATCCGAACGTGGCAAGGACGATGACGATGATTATCCTGATTATGATGATGTTACCACGGACAAGCCCAAAACTAGGCCAAAAACCAAGCATAGTCCTGCCGCTGGGAAAACGACTACAAAAAAGACGACCACTAAAAAGGTAGTGAAAAAGCCTGCGGCTAAGAAACCAGCAGTAAAGAGAGCTACGCCGCGCAAGAAGCCAGCCCCAAAAAAATAGCACTTAAAAATATAGATGTATAAAAAACGGCGGGTCACCAGACCCGCCGTTTTTATTTTAGAATGTCACTCAGGGACTAGTCTTCGTCGTCAGCTATCTCTTCACCAGTTTCCTGGTCAACGACTTTCATGGACAGACGGGTTTTGCCGCGTTTGTCAAAGCCCATAAGCTTGACATAAACTTCGTCGCCTTCGGCCAAATGATCTTTTGGATGTTCGACACGCTCGCTAACAATTTGGCTGACATGGACAAGACCGTCCCGCTTACCAAAGAAGTTCACGAATGCACCGAAGTCCATAACCTTAACCACTTTACCTTTATAGATGGTACCAACTTCTGGTTCAGCCGTCAGTCCGTCAATCCAATCGCGAGCCGCTTCGATAGAGGCTGCATCATTAGAGGCCAGTTTAATCGTACCGTCGTCTTCGACCGACACACGCGCGCCTGTGACCTCAACGATTTCGCGGATAACCTTGCCGCCCGTACCAATGACGTCGCGGATTTTATCAACCGGGATTTTCATAGTGACGATGCGCGGTGCAAATTCGCCGACATCTTCATTGGCTTCGTCCATGGCTTTATTCATTTCCGTAAGGATATGCGTCCGGCCACCATGGGCTTGTGCTAGGGCGTCTTTCATAATTTCCATTGTAATGCCGGCAATTTTTATGTCCATTTGCAAGCTTGTGATACCGTCACGTGTGCCGGCCACTTTGAAGTCCATATCACCGAGATGATCTTCATCCCCCAAAATGTCTGAAAGAATGGCGATATCGTCGCCTTCTTTAATCAGACCCATAGCAATGCCGGAAACCGGTTTGGATATGGGCACGCCCGCATCCATCATGGCCAGTGAACAGCCACATACGGTCGCCATGGATGATGAGCCATTGGATTCCATAATTTCGGATACTAGGCGAATCGTGTACGGAAATTCTTCCTCGCTTGGCAGTACGGCAGATAATGCCCGTTGCGCCAATTTACCATGCCCATATTCCCGGCGCGATGTCCCGCGCAAGAAACGGGCTTCGCCAACAGAATATGGCGGGAAGTTATAGTGCAGCATAAATCTATTCTTTATCGTGCCCGTAAGCTGATCAACATATTGTTCGTCTTCGGACGTACCCAAAGTGGCTACGCAAAGGGCTTGGGTTTCGCCGCGTGTAAACAAGGCAGAACCATGGGTGCGCGGCAAGATGCCAGTTTCGGATTCGATTGGACGCACTTTATCAAGTTTGCGGCCATCAATACGTTTGCCAGTTTTGATAACACTCGTGCGTACGACCTTGGATTCTACGGATTTAAATGCATCTGAAAAGACACCTTCGTCCATGCCGTCGGGATTGTCTTCTGAGGTAATCAAAGCCGCGCCTTTTTCACGGGCTTCCGCGAGAGCGGCTTGGCGTTCCATTTTGTCGGTTTTCTTATAAGCCTTGGCAATGTCTTTTTCCAAAAGTTTGGCCACTGCTTTTTTCTCAGCCGTATAATCTGGAGCTTCAAAGTCCCAAGGTTCTTTCGCTGCTTTCTCGGCCAGTTCGATAATGGCGTCGATAACAGGCTGATAACCTGCATGAGCAAATTCCAAAGCACCGAGCATTTCGTCCTCGGTTAATTCTTTGGCTTCACTTTCCACCATCATTACGGCACCTGCCGTACCTGCAACAACCAGATCAAGTGTGCTGTCTTCCATTTCTTGGATAGTGGGTTGCAAGACATATTCCCCGTCAATAAAGCCGACACGCGCAGCGCCAATAGGCCCCATGAACGGCACACCTGACAAAGTAATGGCCGCAGAACCAGCAATCATACCAAGCACATCCGGCTCAGTTTCTAGGTCGTGTTGGAGCACAGTAATGATGACTTGGGTTTCGCTCATGAAGCCTTTGACAAACAAAGGTCTAAATGGACGGTCTATCAAGCGGGAAATGAGCGTTTCACGTTCGGTCGGGCGACCTTCGCGTTTGAAATAACCGCCTGGTATTTTACCTGAGGCATAAAATTTTTCTTGGTAATTAACGGTTAGAGGGAAGAAGTTCTGCCCTGGTTTGGCAGACCGTGCCGCACAAATAGTGGCCAGCAATACAGTTTCACCGTATGTCGCAAGTACTGCGCCGTCGGCTTGGCGCGCCATGCCGCCCGTTTCTAGTTTTAGGGTTTTTCCGCCCCATTCAATTTCTACAGATTGTTTATTAAACATAATTTTCGTCTTTCACATACATCAGGGCGAATCAATCTCATTATAGATACGTCCCCTTTTCGGGCTTTCTTGCCCATTATCTGGCTCTTCGCGAGCCTACATACTTAAAAACCGTCCCCCAGAATTAGGAGACGGCTTATTTTTGGAAATGCGCTTAACGGCGCAGACCCAAACTTTTGATGAGGTCTTGATAGCGACTTTCATCTTTTTTCTTGAGGTAATCAAGTTGCGTGCGGCGCAGGCTAACCATAGCCAGCAGACCACGGCGGGAATGATTGTCTTTTTTGTTGGTTTTAAAATGTTCAGTTAGATTGACAATGCGTTCGGTTAGGATTGCGACTTGTACTTCTGGTGAACCAGTATCGCCCTCTGATCGGGCATATTTCTTAATGAGCGCAGCTTTGCGCTCTGGTGTAATCGACATCGTATTCTCCTCTAAAACGACTACAAATTAAATACGCGTTTCGGACTTAACTGCCCGGCCCGCGCCTCACATAGAGCAATCTCTACGCCCTCATGTTTTGCCAACACCATCCGGCTTACGTCTAAATCCCCAATAAAGCGGGGATGAAACGCGGCCTTCAAACTTGCAAATATTGAAGGATGCAGGACAATTGCTCGTCCTTGCTTCAGATCAAATCTCTCATTTTCGTTCACGGCCAGCACCGGGATGTCGTCCAGTGCGGTCGAAAGCGGGAGCAATCCGTCCGTTGCGCGCGCCTTATGGCGCAATTCTTCTAGCGCGTCTAGTGAAAAAGACGCATCTTCTGCAAAGCTACCGACACGGATGCGGCGCAAAGCTATGATCGACCCCTCCGTGCCCAGCGCACATGCCATATCCCGCGCCAAAGACCTTATATATGTGCCCTTGCCACAATCCACACGGATTGTCGCCCTATCGCCAAGTGCTGCAAGGATTTCCAGCCCGTCAATGTGCACAAGGCGCGGCTGCATTTTGGGCGTCTTACCGCTACGGGCCAGGTCATAGGCACGCTTGCCGTCTATTTTTATCGCAGAATATGCGGGCGGTATCTGGCTAATCTCACCCATAAATTGGGGGAGAATATCGGCAATCTCTTGTCCGGTTGGTATAATGTCGGACACGGCCACCACCTCACCTTCGGCGTCCAATGTATCGGTGCGTATCCCCCATTTAATCTCAAATTCATAGGTTTTTTTGGCTGCGACCAAATAGGGCATGGTTTTGGTGGCATCCCCCAGGGCAATGGGCAATATCCCGCTCGCGAGCGGATCAAGCGTGCCAGCATGGCCAGC
>JALSHM010000009.1 GCA_026982235.1 Robiginitomaculum sp.
AAGAGAGCTGGCTTCACCGCGTCTGGTATAGAGGTCGCGCGCCGATAAAATAGCCGTTTCTGCATCTTGGGCATGAACGCTGCCCGCATGTTTATGGGCAAGCCCATTTTTTGAACGGATAAAAACCTCAAAGAGATGCCAATTATTACTCATAAATATCCCTATGCCGCTTGTTGTTTGGCGCGTTGTTTCTTCTCGTAACTTTCCGCTGCCGCGCGCACCCAAACACCTTCTTTGGCGGCTGCGCGGCGGGCACGAATACGGTCTTTGCCGCAAATACCGCCGTCTTTAATCACCGCCCAAAACTCATCCCAATTTATATCGCCGTGATCATATGATCCCCGCTCTTCATTCCATTTCAGATCCGGGTCGGGAATGGTCAGGCCAAGAAATTCGGCTTGGGGTACGGTCGCATCGATAAAGCGTTGACGTAGTTCATCATTGGAATGCCGCTTAATATTCCATTTCATATTTTGTGAAGAATGGGTCGAGGCGCTATCGCTCGGGCCGAACATCATTAAAGATGGCCACCAAAACCGATTGAGACTATCTTGGGCGAGCGCTTTTTGCTCTGGGCTGCCTTGCGCCAATACTGTAACGATTTCATACCCTTGGCGCTGGTGGAAGCTTTCTTCCTTACACACCCGAACCATGGCACGCGCATAGGGGCCGTAGGAACAGCGACATAATGGGATTTGATTAACAATCGCCGCCCCATCAACCAGCCAGCCAATAGTCCCAATGTCAGCCCAAGTTGGGGTTGGGTAATTAAAAATGGTGGAGTATTTGGCTTTGCCAGATAGTAAGTCCGCCACCATGTCGTCCCGGGAACGACCAAGAGTTTCTGCGGCAGAATATAGATAAAGTCCGTGCCCCGCTTCGTCTTGAATTTTTGCAAGCAATATCAATTTACGCTTGAGGGTCGGTGCGCGGGTCACCCAATTACCTTCGGGCAGTTGGCCGACAATCTCGCTATGGGCGTGTTGGGAAATTTGCCGGATTAAGGTCTGGCGATATTTCTCGGGCATTGCATCTTTGGCTTCAATAGTTTCGCCCTTGTCGATGCGGGCTTGAAAGCTATCCCACAAATGAGCGTCGTCAAGCGCCTGCTGGTCAGCAGATTTTTTCTCTTTATCAGTACGAAGGTCAGTTGAATACATAGGCGCATAATACATATTTTAGACCGTTCGGTCAAATATAATTTTTGGCAAAATGGGTAACATATATCTGTCAAGAATGTGACTGTGTATAAGTTGTATTTTGCCTTGTGTCGGTTAAACTTCGCTTTACCTTAGGCGCATATATAAACGGTATAGAATCAGTACTTAGTGTCCATAATGAAAGAGCCCCTGCATGCGCCATACAACAGCCGACGATGAAGCCGCCAATACGAACACAGACCAAGCCTTAAGCGCCAAAGAATGGATGCGGTTAATGATGGCCTATCGCCAACCAAAAATGCTCCGTAGTATATATGAAATTGCCGTGACGTTTTTACCGTTTTTGGCCTTGTGTGTGTTGTCGTATTTTGCTCTGAAAATCAGCCTGTTTCTAAGTTTTGGATTGTCATTATTGGCGGCGGGGTTTTTGGTGCGATTGTTTATTATCCAACACGATTGTTCTCACGGCGCGTTCTTTAAGCAGAAAAAGCTCAATGAATGGGTTGGGCGGGTTATTGGTGTTATCACTATGACACCGTTTTCTATTTGGAAACGCGCTCATTTGACCCACCACGCCTCGTCGGGAAATTTGGAAAAACGCGGTATTGGTGACATCTATATGTTGACCGTAGCGGAGTACAAAGCCAGTTCCCCCAAAACCCGTTTTTTATACCGCCTCTATCGTAACCCGGTGGTGATGTTCCTCATCGGCCCTATTTATGTATTTTTAATCGCCCAGAGAGTGCCAGATAAATTCATGCGCAAACAGCCTAAATATTGGGTGAGCGCTATGGGAACAAATTTATTTATTGCGGCGCTTATTGGCGGGATTATATATTTCTTTGGCCTTAAAGCATTCTTGCTGATTTATGTGCCCATGATTATCACCGCCGGGGCGCTGGGTGTGTGGATGTTTTTTGTCCAGCACCAATTTGAAGATACTATCTGGGATAAAGGCGAGGCATGGGGTCGCAATGATGCGGCTATTTTCGGCTCTTCCCATTACGACCTCCCCAAGCCTTTACGCTGGCTCACCGGCAATATCGGTATCCACCATGTGCATCATCTCAATTCCCGCATCCCGTTCTACCGCCTCACAGAAGCCCTGCGCGATCACCCAAAACTGATAGGCATAAAACGCCTAACCTTGGCGCAGAGTTTGAAATGCGTGAAGCTGAAACTCTGGTGCGAAGAAAAACGTAAATTAGTGTCGATTAAAACGGCGATGGCGGTTTAGAGTATTGGTGGTGAAGGGATTATTTCAGGTAATCTGCGATGGCTCGACAAATTCTATTGATGTGCCTTTGTTCCATAATGTCGCTATCCAGAATGTAGTTCCTAAGATCTGAGATATGTTCATCAGTAAGGCGTCCAACAAATTGGATGTCGTCCCTTTTGAGCTCATCATCTGAGTAACAGACTGTTTCTGTACAACTGATATAGCTTTCACACTTAGTCAAAAATGAGTAGTCTGATTTTAGAATTCTGTAATCAGGGCCACCATAGTCTCTGGAGCTGATAAATAAGAATGTATTATCTTCTTGCCAATCGCCAACACAAATAAATAAATGATACTTGTTTCGATTATTATGGCCTCTAGCCTGATCCGTTGGCCAAAAATAAATATCCCCGAGCTTCATCTTACATGGCTGGCAATAGGTAGTTTTTCTTCAATGTAGATGGCTTTACTTTCACCATCTTCCATCATGTCAACATAATTCATAGATGCTCTTTTTTGGCCTGCTTTTTTATTGATCCACGCATTTTGATAAGCAAAATGTTCATGGGTTTCATCGAAAATTTCTCCAAAAGTCTTGCAAGCGTACTTCGCTATGACTGCATCCAGTACTCTGATATCGCTCTTTGAAAAACACTCATAATCAACAGCTCTTAATGGCTCTTTCATGAGAATAAGATTCCCGATTTCCTCCAAACGAATAGGGAGAGATGTAATTTTTGCCCGCCTTAGCGCATATTGGTTGGATTTTAATAAATCATACGCGTTTGAGCCTACAGGTCCGTTTTCAAGAGCGTAATACGCATCAAATGTAATTGGACGTGAATACTGTTCAAAATGCTGTTTATCGGCAAAATAAATTATTTTTACAGTTTTATACTGGTCAATGCCAGGGCATTTATGTGCAATAAATAATAATGTTTCTACAATTTTATCGTATTTTGGTTTAAATTTGCTTGCCATTACTTGTGTCCAACATTTAACCATCAAAAAAATCTAGTAACACAATTTAGTTAACTAAATGGTGGAAAATATATTAGCCTTTTCCTTTTGGGGGATTATAAATTAAACGCCTTCGTTATGCAATAGATTGCTGATTTTTGTGTAAATCTGAAATTTTTACCTATACTATTCCGTAAACGCAACCATCGTCAGCAACTCATATCGTGCGCAAATTTCGTCTTTTTGGTTTGTTATTTCTACGTCCCAGCCGACTTCGCCGTAATCCTCCGTGCGGCGTTTTTTGCGGCGGACGGTTAGCTGCACTTTAATTTCGTCGCCGTCGTAAACCGGGGTCATGAAGGCTAGATTGTTGAGGCCGGTATTGGCGAGGACGGGGCCGGGAGCGGGGGAGACAAATAGCCCCGCCGCCCATGATAGCAATAAATAGCCGTGGGCGACCCGGTCTTCGAAAAACGGATTGGCTTTGGCGGCGTCCGCGTCCATATGGGCGTAGAATGTGTCGCCTGTGGAATTGGCGAACAGCTCTATATCCGCGAGCGTCACTTTGCGAGATTTGGTTTGCAGTTGGTCGCCGATATGCAGGTCTTTGTAGACGCGTCTGAACGGGTGGGTTTTTACTTTGCGAACTTTTGCCCCCGGTATCCACTCGCCCGTAATATTTGCAATCGCGGCAGGGCTACCCTGAATGGCGGTGCGCTGCATATAGTGCATGACACCGCGCACACCGCCCATTTCTTCGCCGCCGCCCGCCCGGCCCGGCCCGCCGTGAACCAGATTGGGCAGGGGCGAACCATGACCCGTGCTTTCGCCCCCACTGTCCCGGTCACTAATGAGCATACGCCCGTGAAAAGCACTGGCCCCCATGATTAAGTCACAGGTCAAGTCCGTATCATAACTAAAGACCGACGCCACCAAAGACCCACCACCTTTTTGTAACAAAGTAATCGCTTCGTCTGTGTCGGCATATCCCATCAAAGTACTCACCGGGCCGAAAGCTTCCACACTATGCACGTCGGTTTTCGAAAGCGGATTATCACAGCGCATGACAATAGGTTCAAGATACGCGCCGTCGCTGTCCGCAAACCGCTCGACATTGCCGATGACAATAGGGTTTTCTGCACGCAAAATATCCAATTTCATCAGCACATCCGCCCGTTGCCCCATGCCAGCCAATGCGCCCATATTTGTGGCTTTATCGCGTGGGTTACCGATAGAGATTTGTGCAAGCCGTTGGCGCAGAGCTTTTACAGCCGCATCCATAAATTTGTGCGGCACTAGGGCGCGGCGAATGGAAGTGCATTTTTGTCCGGCTTTGACGGAAATTTCACTGGCAATCTCTTTGATAAACAAATCAAATTCTGGCGTACCGGGCGCGGCGTCCAAGCCGAGCACACACCCGTTCAAACTATCTTGTTCGGCAATGAACCGGGTGGAATTTTCTATGATATTGGGGCGAGCCCGGAGCATGCCAGCCGTGCTGGCCGAACCCGTAAATGAGATCACATCTTGGCACGTCACATGGTCGAGCAAGTCTCCGGTGGCGCCGCAGATAAGTTGCACAGCACCCTCTGGCAATATCTCCGATTCGACCATCATCCGCACCATGGCTTCGGTGAGATACGATCCGTCGCTTGCGGGTTTTATAATGGCCGGCACGCCTGCAATAAAGGCGGGCCCGAATTTCTCCAAAGCCCCCCATATGGGGAAATTATAGGCATTGATATGAATGGCCGCACCTTGCAAAGGCAGGGCGATATGCTGCCCCATAAATGTCCCACCGCGCGATAGAGGTTCTAATATACCGTCCACATAAACATGACCGTCCGGCATTTCGCGCCGTGCTTTGCCCGATACGGCGAACAAAGTCATAATCCCGCCCTCAATATCTATCCAGCTATCCGCGCGGGTCGCACCTGTGCTATAGGAGAGTGCGTATAATTCTTCTTTGCGTTCCATCAAATAACTGGCCAGGGCTTTGAGCATATAAGCGCGGTCATGAAACCCGTATGTGCGCAAATTCGCCCCGCCAATTGTGCGGGCATAGGCGAGCATGGCTTCGAAGTTCAGCCCCACAGATGATGTCTTGGCCACGGTTTTTCCCGTTACGGAATCTCGTAAATCTCGGTAGCCAGACGAACCTGGCTGCCAGTGTCCTTCGGCATAGTTTTCTAGCAACATGACGCACCTTTTTAATAATTGATTGATTGGTCAAATATTGGCATAACCGCTTGCATACATATTGTAAAGCCAGCGGAGTAAGGCATGAGCCAATCGACCATCTTGTATGAAAAACGAAATACTACGGCGATTGTCACGTTCAACCGCCCGGACAAACTCAATGCGTTCAATGAAAAAATGCATCAGGCTTTGGCGTTGACATTGGATATGATCGATGCTGATGATAGTGTGCGCTGTTTGCTTATTACTGGAAAGGGGCGCGGATTTTGCGCTGGTCAGGATTTGGGCGACCGCAATGTTGCGCCCGGTGCGAAAAAGACAGATTTAGGCGCAACTATTTCCACATATTATAACCCACTTATCCAGCGCCTGCACGCGAGTAAAATCCCGACCATATGTGCCGTCAATGGTGTGGCCGCAGGTGCGGGGGCAAATATCGCATTGGCCTGTGATATTGTCATAGCTGCGGACACGGCTAAATTCGTCGAAGTGTTTTCCAATATAGGATTACTCCCCGATAGCGGTGGCACATATCATTTACCCCGCCATGTGGGGCTGGCGCGGGCGCTTGGTTTATCCTTATTGGCGACACCGCTCAAAGCAGAAAAAGCCAAAGATTGGGGTTTGATTTGGGATGTGTGCGCCCCGGACGATTTGATGGCAGAGGCGGTAAAAGTGGCGGAAAATCTAGCCGCGAAACCGGCCATTGGCTTGGCGCTTAATCGTGCCGCAATCCGAGCGTCTTTTAACAATACCATAGATGCGCAATTAGAATTGGAGCGCCTGTCCATGCAAAAGGCGGGCTTTACCGATGATTACGCCGAAGCGGTTGCCGCCTTTATGGAAAAACGCAAACCCAGATTTACGGGGAAATAAGATGCCAAAAACAATAAATGAAGCTTTTATTTGTGATGCTATCCGCACGCCCATTGGCCGCTACGGCGGTGGCTTGTCTAGCGTGCGTACGGATGATTTGGCGGCTATACCTATGCAGGCTTTAATGGTGCGCAATACGGATGTGGATTGGGCGCGCGTGGATGATGTGTTTATGGGCTGCGCCAATCAGGCCGGGGAAGATAACCGCAATATTGCCCGCATGGCTTCTTTGCTGGCAGGACTAGGGACGCAAGTGCCAGGTGTGACGTTGAATCGCCTGTGTGGCTCTGGCCTTGATGCCATTGTTCAGGCTGCGCGTCTGATTAAATCCGGCGAGGGGGCATTGGCCATTGCGGCGGGGGTCGAAAGCATGTCGCGGGCACCCTTCGTTACTGCCAAAGCCACGACCGCATTTTCCCGTAATGCAGAAACCTTTGACACAACAATCGGTTGGCGCTTCGTTAACAAACTGATGCATGGGCAATACGGTACAGACTCTATGCCGGAGACGGCGGAAAATGTGGCCGAAGAATTTAACATATCCCGCGCTGACCAAGATGCGTTCGCCTATA
>JALSHM010000010.1 GCA_026982235.1 Robiginitomaculum sp.
GATTTTGCCGACAGTCAGACTGTTTTTCTGTCCTATGCCAAGGGCACGAAAAAGGCTAACCGCACGGCTATCATACGCGCCCGTCTGGTTGACGGAACCTTAGTAGATCGCACAGAAATTTTTCAGGCAAGCCCGGCCAAAGATACCTCGTCGCATTTCGGAGCACGCATGGTTTTCTTGCCGGACGGCACACTAGTGATGCCAATCGGTGAGGGCTTTGCCTACCGTGAGGCGGCGCAGGATAAAGCCTCGCACCTCGGTAAAATTGTACGGCTACATCCGGACGGCTCCCCTCCAGCAGATAATCCGTTCATTGGCGAGACGGATGTGCGTCCAGAAATTTACAGTTTGGGTCACCGCAATCCCCAAGGTCTGCATTTTGATAAAATCAGCGGTAAATTATGGAGCCACGAACATGGGGCCAAAGGCGGGGATGAACTTAACCTCATCGAACCCGGCAAGAATTATGGCTGGCCCATCACCACCACGGGCATAGACTATAACGGTGCCAAAATATCCCCGTTCAAAACTTACGAAGGTACGGAGGCTTTCGTCAAAGATTGGGTGCCGTCCATTGCCCCGTCCGGTCTGACCATTTACCGGGGTGATTTATTTGCGAACTGGAACGGTGATGCTTTTGTCGGCGGGCTTAAATCCCGCGATTTGCGCCGGGTCGATCTGGAAGACGGGAAAGCTGTCGGCGAATACATCCTTCTCAAAAATTTAAACGCCCGCATCCGCGATGTCCGCACCGCCCCAGACGGCAGCATACTCGTCCTGACCGACGACAAAACCAACGGCAAATTATTGCGTCTTACACCGAAATAGCAAACACTGCCCAATAAAAAACCCGGCCATCAGACCGGGTTTTTGCATCATTTTTTCGCTTAAAACCTATGCGCCCGCTTCTTCTGCGGCTGCGGCTTCTGCGATTTCTGCTGGCAAGTCTTCGTTCGTGTCTATGCCAGCTGCACGCTCTTCTAGGAGTTTGGTGTCGCGGGCATTGGCCAGTTTTTGGTATTTGCGCAAAGATGCACCTGTACCTGCCGGAATCAAACGACCGACGATAACATTTTCCTTGAGGCCTTCCAGCAAGTCTTCCTTTCCCTGTACGGACGCTTCGGTCAGTACGCGGGTGGTTTCTTGGAAAGACGCCGCAGAAATGAACGACTTGGTTTGCAAAGACGCTTTGGTGATACCCAGCAAGAACGGTTTCGCTGTTGCGGGGGTTTTGTCTTTGTCCCGCTCTAACAGTGCTGCATTGACCTCGGCAAATTCCGTACGGTCAATTTGCTCACCTTTGAGCAAGCTGGTATCGCCCGGATCTGTAACTTCGACTTTCTGCAGCATTTGACGCACGATAACTTCGATATGTTTGTCGTTAATCGGCACGCCTTGCAGACGATAAACCGCTTGCACTTCATCGACCATATATTCCGCCAAAGCCTCAACGCCGAGGATTTCCAAAATATCGTGCGGCGCAGGATTACCGTCAATGAGGTAGTCCCCTTTAACCACACGATCCCCAGGTCGCACAGACATGTGCTTGCCTTTGGCAATCAAGAATGTAGACGGCTCAATCGCCTCGTCGTCCGGAGTGATTTGGATACGGCGCTTGTTTTTATACTCGCGCACAAATTCAATCACACCATCAATATCGGCGATAACCGCATCATCTTTTGGCTTGCGCGCCTCAAACAATTCGGCCACACGCGGCAGACCACCCGTAATATCGCGCTGGGTCGCACCGCCTTTGGCAATACGCGCCAAGCTGTCACCCGCATGGACTTTGTCACCATCATTGACGGACAACATAGACCCAACGGAGAGCATATAATTTGCCACATTACCATTTGGTGTTTTCATCGGCTCGCCGTCTTCGCCCAAAATAATCGCCATAGGCTGTAGATCGCCGCCCTTGGCAGATGAACGCCAATCGACAATTACCTTAGAGGTAATACCGGTTTCTTCGTCGGTTTCCTCGCGGACGGACACACCATCAATCATATCGACCAACTGCACCGTGCCACTGACTTCGGTCAAGATAGGTTCCGCATAGGGATCCCATTCATTGATTTTGTCACCGCGTGCAATCTTGGCACCGTCTTCGACCCAAACCTTGCTACCATAGCTCACTTTGTGAATTTCCAGCTCTTTGCCGTCATCAGAATGCACAGCGATTTGCATATTGCGCCCCATAACCATGAGAACGCCTGCGCTATCTTTCACGACATTGCCGTTAATATAGACGACCTTACCTTCATTGGCACTTTCGACCACGGATTTATCAGAAACCGAAGCCGTCCCGCCAATATGGAAGGTGCGCATGGTCAACTGGGTACCTGGCTCGCCAATAGACTGCGCCGCAATAACGCCAACCGCTTCGCCCATATTCACAGGCGTACCTCGCGCCAGATCGCGACCATAACATGTCGCACAAATCCCTGTTACTGTATCGCAGGTCAGCGCCGAACGCACACGGGCGTCCGCAAGACCTGAATCATCAATAATCTGGGCTTTGTCTTCGTCGATATAAGTATTGGCCGGGAAGAGAATATCACCACTAGACGGATCGCGAATGTCTTCGGCGCAATTCCGACCAAGCATACGCTCACCCAGGGATACGACCACTTCGCCGCTATCCACGACAGGGGCTAATTTAATGCCTTCACTGGTACCACAATCTTGTTCGGTAACGATACAATCTTGGGCAACATCAACCAAGCGGCGGGTTAGATAACCGGAATTCGCCGTCTTAAGCGCCGTATCAGCCAAACCTTTACGCGCCCCATGGGTCGAGTTAAAGTATTCGAGAACCGATAGGCCTTCTTTAAAGTTGGAAATAATCGGCGTTTCGATAATCTCACCGGACGGTTTGGCCATCAGGCCGCGCATACCCGCAAGCTGTTTCATCTGGTTTTTGGAACCCCGCGCACCAGAATCGGCCATCATAAACACAGAGTTGATGATTTTGCGCGGCTTGGCGGTTTCGTCCATCATGGCGTCCGCCACCTTGTCCGTACATTTCGACCAAGCATCAACCACTTTGTTGTATTTCTCGCCTTTGGTAATCAGACCATCCGCATATTGCTGTTCGAAATCGTTAACCAGCTTCTTGGTTTCGCCAACCAAAATAGCTTTTTCTTCAGGGATAATCATATCGTCCTTACCAAAGGAGATACCAGCATTGGCCGCTTCGCGAAAACCAATACCCATGATTTTGTCACAGAATATCACAGTCGCCTTTTGACCAGCATGGCGATACACAAGGTCAATCAGCGAACCGATGGCTTTTTTGGTCATCAGCACATTCAGTTTCTGATACGGAATTTTCTCATGTGTTGGCAGATATTCTGCAATCATCAAGCGCCCCGCAGTTGTTTCTGCTGTCTCCAAAGTCACATTACCCTCGTCGTCCATCACCTTGAACCGACCAATAATCTTGGAATGCAATGTGATTTGTTTTGCGTCGAGAGCGGCTTCGACTTCTTGCATATTTGCAAATGCCCGACCTTCACCTTTTTCGCCGTCCACCATGATCGACATATAATACAGACCCAGAACAATATCTTGGGACGGCACAATAATCGGCTTACCATTTGCGGGCGAGAGAATGTTGTTGGTAGACATCATCAAAACGCGGGCTTCTAGCTGGCTCTCAATGGACAATGGCACATGCACCGCCATTTGGTCACCGTCAAAGTCGGCGTTAAAGGCTGTACAAACCAGCGGATGCAAACGGATGGCTTTACCTTCGGTGAGCACGGGTTCAAATGCTTGAATACCGAGCCTATGCAAAGTTGGCGCACGGTTGAGCATGATTGGATGTTCGCGAATGACTTCGTCCAAAATATCCCAAACTTCCGGGCGTTGCTTTTCAACGATTTTTTTGGATTGTTTCACAGTGCCAGACAGACCTTTGGCGTCAAGACGGGCATAGATAAAGGGCTTGAACAATTCCAATGCCATTTTCTTGGGCAGGCCGCATTGATGCAACATCAGCTCGGGTCCCACCACGATAACGGAACGCCCCGAATAATCGACCCGTTTCCCCAGCAAGTTCTGGCGGAAGCGGCCTTGCTTACCCTTAAGCATATCAGACATGGATTTCAGCGGACGCTTATTGGCACCCGTAATCACACGGCCACGACGACCATTGTCGATGAGCGCATCTACGCTCTCTTGTAGCATACGCTTTTCGTTACGCACAATAATGTCCGGCGCACGTAGCTCAATGAGACGCTTAAGGCGGTTATTCCGGTTAATGACACGGCGATACAGATCGTTCAGGTCAGACGTAGCAAAACGACCACCGTCCAAAGGCACAAGCGGGCGTAGTTCTGGCGGGATAACTGGAACAACCGTTAGAACCATCCATTCGGGGCGATTACCAGAGGCGATGAAAGCTTCCAAGAGCTTCAGACGCTTGCGGTATTTTTTCAGCTTCAGCTGTGAACCCGTTTCAGCCATGTCGAAACGAGTGCGCTCGACTTCAGCTTCTAGGTCGAGACCCATGAGCATTTCACGCACGGCTTCAGCGCCGATAGAGGCTGTGAAACTGTCTTCACCAAATTCAGATTGGGCGTCGATAAACTCTTCTTCGGACAGGAGTTGCCGTTCCGTCAAGGAAGTCAAACCAGGTTCCGTAACCACGAAACTTTCGAAATATAAAATCCGCTCAACTTCTTTAAGGGTGATATCCAACAAGGTGGCAATACGTGACGGCAGGGATTTCAAGAACCAGATATGGGCAACAGGTGCAGCCAGTTCAATATGTCCCATACGTTCGCGGCGTACGCGGGTAACGGTGACTTCTACGCCACATTTTTCGCAGACAACGCCTTTATATTTCATGCGTTTATATTTACCGCATAGGCATTCGTAATCTTTGGTCGGGCCAAAGATACGCGCACAGAACAGACCGTCTTTTTCGGGCTTGAACGTCCGGTAATTGATGGTTTCGGGTTTCCGAATTTCACCAAATGACCAGGACAGTATCTTCTCTGGGCTAGCCAGAGAAATTCTAATTCTGTCAAAGCTCGGGCCTTCTTGGGCCGGATTGAAAATGTTCATGACCTCTTGGTTCATGATTTTCTCCTTTTCTGGGCGGGAACCCGCCATAATAATTATCCGTTAGTCAACTCTATGTTCAGACCAAGAGACCTAATCTCTTTGATTAGCACGTTAAAGCTTTCCGGGATGCCGGCTTCAAATGCGTCGTCGCCGCGCACAATACTTTCGTATACTTTGGTCCGACCTGCTACATCGTCAGATTTCACCGTCAGCATTTCTTGCAAGGTATAGGCGGCACCGTAGGCTTCGAGCGCCCACACTTCCATCTCACCAAAGCGCTGTCCACCGAACTGAGCTTTACCACCAAGCGGCTGCTGGGTAACAAGCGAGTACGGCCCGATTGAGCGGGCATGGATTTTGTCGTCAACCAAGTGATGCAGTTTAAGCAAATATTTATAGCCAACAGTAACCGGACGGGTGAATTGCTCGCCCGTGCGGCCATCGCGCAGATATTCCTGGCCAGATCTGGTCAGACCTACCCGTTCCAGAATTTCAACAATATCCTCTTCGTGGGCACCGTCAAATACAGGCGTTGCCATGGGTACACCTTTGACTAAATTACCAGCTAGTTCTTCTAGCTCGTAATTTTTCTTGGGTAGTTCCGCATCAGCACCATATGTGTTTTCCAGCTCTAATTTCAGCGGTGTCATATCACCACTTTCTTTATAAGCCTGCAAAGCTTCGTTGATCATCTTACCGGCACCAGCACTGGCCCAGCCAAGATGGGTCTCCAAGATTTGTCCAACATTCATCCGCGACGGCACGCCAAGCGGATTAAGCACAATATCTACGGGTGTACCGTCCTCAAGATATGGCATATCCTCGCGCGGGTTGATTTTTGAGATTACACCTTTATTGCCGTGACGTCCGGCCATTTTATCGCCCGGTTGTAGCTTACGCTTAACCGCAACAAAGACTTTGACCATTTTCATCACGCCCGGCGGTAATTCGTCGCCGCGCTGTAGCTTGTCAACCTTGTCTTCAAAACGGGCATCGAGCTTGGCTTTAGAGGTATCATATTGAATACGCAAAGCTTCCAATTCGCTAATAGCTTGCTCGTCGTCGACGCCAATACGCCACCAATCAGAACGTGGAATTTCATCCAAATTCTCTTCGGTAACGGGGCCTTTCTTATAGCCGCGCGGGCCAGATACAGCAGATTTACCCAGCAGCGTTTTCTTGACATTGGCATAAATATTGCGCTCAAGGATCGATAATTCATCAGCACGGTCTTTGCCAAGAACTTCGATTTCCTCGCGTTCAATTTGAAGCGCACGCTCGTCTTTGTCGACGCCGTGGCGGTTAAACACCCGCACCTCAACAACTGTACCAGAAGCGCCTGGCGGTAGCTTTAATGATGTATCGCGCACATCAGAGGCTTTTTCCCCGAAAATAGCCCGCAGGAGTTTTTCCTCCGGTGTCATCGGGCTTTCGCCTTTTGGTGTCACCTTGCCGACCAAAATATCGCCAGCATGCACTTCCGCGCCGACCGAGACAATGCCCGCCTCGTCGAGATTACGCAGAGCTTCTTCGCCAATATTAGGAATATCGCGGGTGATTTCTTCTGGCCCCAATTTGGTATCGCGCGCCATGACGTTAAACTCTTCAAGATGAAGGGATGTATAAACATCATCGATCACAATACGCTCAGAGATCAAAATACTGTCTTCATAATTAAACCCGTTCCACGGCATAAAGGCCACAAGAACGTTTTTACCCAGCGCCAATTCGCCCAAGTCCGTCGACGGACCATCGGCAATGGTGTCGCCCGCCTTGACCACATCACCAACTTTCACAAGGGGTGTCTGGTTAATGCAGGTGCTTTGGTTTGAACGTTGGAATTTCAGCAGATTATAAATATCCACA
>JALSHM010000011.1 GCA_026982235.1 Robiginitomaculum sp.
GAACTTCCGATACCATGGTCGCCCGCGTAGTGGTAATCTCATCCATACCGTCACAGCCGCGCACAATCAACGCTCGCTTTACCCCAAGTCCAGCCAAAGCATGGGCGTAAATTTCCCGTAAATCATCGACGTACACACCGAGCAAATAATACTTAACCGAGGCCGGATTACATAAAGGGCCAAGACGGTTGAAAATCGTCCGTGTGCCTAATTTCGCCCGCGCCGCCGCCACATTTCCCATGGCTTTATGATGGTTCGGGGCAAAGAGAAAGCCTATGCCCGCCTCACGCATACAGACCTCAGTTTGCGCGGGCGGTATATCCAGTTTAACGCCTAACGCGCCCAAAACATCGGATGCACCAGATTTGGACGATACGGCGCGGTTGCCATGCTTGGCCACTGGCACGCCTGCGCCCGCAACAACGAATGCAGCAGCCGTGGATATGTTATAGGTCTTAAGCCCGTCCCCACCCGTGCCAACAATATCCATAGCACCCTCAGGGGCACACGCCGGTGTCATCCGAAATCGTAATATACGGGCGGCAATTTCCAACTCCTCGGCATCAATACCGCGCTTTTCCCATTTCTCAAGATAGAAACAAATATCATCATCCGACATGCGGCCACTGATCATGGTTTCAAAAGTAGACTGGAAAATACTGCTCATTTCATACCCGCTATTTTCAAGAAGTTATCTATAATATCGTGACCGTGTTCTGAAGCAATAGATTCAGGGTGAAATTGTACGCCGTGAATGGGACGGCTCTTGTGATAGGCACTCATAATTTCGCCGTCCGCAGTGGTACCGTTGACCAGCAAACAATCTGGCATACTGTCTTTATCCAGAGCCAGGGAATGATAACGGGTGGCGTTGAACGGTGATTTTATACCCGCCAGAACGCCTGTGCCGTCGTGCAATACCGGAGACACTTTGCCGTGCATGATTTGCTTCGCCCGTATAACTTTACCGCCAAAGGCCTGACCAATAGCTTGCAGACCAAGGCAAACCCCAAAGATTGGTAAATCTTCTGGCGCAGTTTTTAGAAACTCTAGACACATACCCGCCTCATTAGGCGTTTTGGGTCCAGGGGATATGATAACGCCCGCAGGTTTCAGCGCCAAAGCCTGCGCCGCGCTCATCACATCATTGCGTATGACATGGGTATTTGCCCCTAACTCTTGGGCATAGTGCACCAGATTATAGGTGAAGCTGTCATAATTATCGATGATGAGGAGCATGTTAATTCCTGTTGAAATAGGCGGCATGTTCGGCGGCAGAAAACAATGCCATAGCCTTATTGCGGCATTCTTCGAACTCTGATTTTGGGTCACTGTCCAGAACAATCCCCGCACCTGCACGCACATGCATGATACCGTCTTTGACCACGGCGGTGCGCAAGGCGATGGCTGTATCCATATCACCACTGGCGGAAATATAACCAACCGCGCCCGCATATATGCCGCGCTTTTCGTCTTCCAATTCGTCGATAATCTCCATGGCGCGAACCTTAGGCGCACCGCTGACTGTGCCCGCTGGGAAACCGGCGAATAAGCAGTCTATAGCGTCCAGCCCGCCCCCTACCTGCCCCTCTACATTAGAGACAATATGCATAACGTGGGAATAGCGCTCGACAATACTGCGCTCTGTGACCTTAATCGTACCGGGCTTGGCCACGCGCCCCACATCATTGCGCCCTAAGTCCAAAAGCATAAGATGCTCAGCCATTTCCTTTTCGTCGGCCAAAAGATCCAACTCCAGTGCTTTGTCCTCACTTGGGGTCTTCCCGCGCACTCTGGTCCCTGCTATGGGGCGGATCGTGACGGTTTCATCTCTGAGCCGCACCAAAATTTCGGGACTAGAGCCGACAACTGCATGATCTTCGAAATTCAAATAATACAAAAATGGCGACGGGTTGAGACGGCGCAAAGCACGGTATAGGGCAAAGGGTGGCTCTGGTAGAGGGGCTTCGAAACGCTGGCCCAGCACAACTTGGAAAATATCGCCGGCCTTGATATAATCTTGGGCAGCTTTAACTTTATGGGCAAAGTCCGCTTGGGGAATACCACCTGTGGGGGTCTGAATTTCTGGGGACACATGTTTGTGACGTAAGGGCAGCGTACCGCTCTCTAGGGCATTGGCTGCGCCCGTTAATCGCGTCTGTGCGCGTTTATAAGCATCCCCCGCAGACAGTCCCGGCTTGGGTCTTATGGTTGTTGTTAAAATGACTTCTTGGGCAATTTGGTCAAAAATCGCGATAATGGTCGGGCGAGTCATAATGGCATCTGGGGTATTGATCGGATCGGGATTCTCACAGGGCAAATGCTCGACCTGCCTAATCATATCATAGCCCAAATAGCCAAATAGCCCTGCCGCCATGGGGGGGAGTTCATCGGGTATATGAACCTTTGCCGCCGCCTGCATTTTGCGCAAACTGTCAATTGGTTTTTCGTCCAATCGTGCAAACGCGCCGCCGTTCACACCCTCTAGTGACATTTCGCAATCATCGCCCCGCACGCGCCAAATCAAATCTGGTGCATAGCCAAGCACAGAATAGCGCCCCCTTTGCTCGCCGCCCTGCACGGATTCAAATAAAAACGCATAGGGCTGATTGGTGGCCAGTTTTAAAAATGCCGAAACAGGCGTGTCTAAATCGTTGACGAGACGCGTCCAGACAATTTGCGGTATATCTGCATTATAACGACACGCAAATATATCCTCATGGGGGAATAAATCAGGACTCATAACGCACCCCACATGTCTACTGATCTAAGCCTAGAGTTTTTTCGATATTTGCGGTCATAGTTTGTGCCGGATTTTCAGCTAATAATGCCGCATGATATGCAGACTGAATATCCGTGCTTATCGCCTCGGCGGCTTGCGTGCTTAGCGTATCAACAATGCCGGGAATAATAGCATCCGCATTGGGCGTAATCGTCAATACTTGTCCGATAATCCGATCAAGCCCATTGTCAGCCGTCCCGCGCACAATCTGGCCTTGGCGCGCCTCAAACAACCGTACCATGACCTGACTACCAAGACCCGGCGTACGGGCGGCACGGATCATTTGAACCTCAGACACTTCTGCACCTTTACCAATCTCTTTAGCCAAGTCTTCCAGGCTTTCACCAGCTTGAGCCCGCACAACTAAATCTTCTGACAATGTCGCCAAAGCTTCATCAGCTTTTTTCAAATGCCAAGCTGCCAAGGCTTGTTCACGCACATCTGCGAATGGACGCGGGGCGCTGTCTTTAATCTCATCAACACGTACCGCCGCAATACCGCCTTTACTTGTCTCAAACACATCGCCGTCAAAGCCTGGGTCGGCCAAGAATATCTCCTTCAAGATTAAATCATCAGTCGCAACTCCGGCAATATTAGGCAAGCCTTCTAGTTTTTGGCCGTCTTCGGTTTGCCCAAGGCGAGACATATAATCAAAACTGGCCACAGAAACCCCGCTGGCTAAACCCGCTTCTTCAAGGGTCATACTGTCTTCAGAAATCCCATCTTGAATGGTTTGCGAGGCATCATAGAGAACTTGTTTGGCTTTATTAGTCTGAATTTCGTCAATGAGACTAGCCCGTTCAGTTTCCATATCCGGAACTGTTCTAGGCGTAATGTCCGTTACCAAAACACTGAACCAGCCACCAAAACTACTGGCCACGGTTTGCGCCGTGTTTTTGTCCATTTTGTAAGCCGCTTCACCTGCCGTCGGGTCACTACTGGCACCTGGCAGTACATTTTCATACACCAAAGGTGCGTCCAAGGAAAACTCCGCGATTACCGCCCTAATGTCTTTACCTGCGTTGAGCGCCGCCGTTATTTTATCGGCTTGCTCTTTGTCTTTAGCAACAAATTGCTGGTAAGAGCGTGTTTCGGCTGTCCCCAATTGTCCAACTTTTACTTTGTAATCAAAATGTTTCTTAATCTCTTCTTCGCTCACCTCTATATCGGGTAATACGTTTTCAATTTCCATACGCAAGAGGGTAAAGCGGCGGTATTCTGGAGCGATATATCCAGCTGGACTGGCTTCGATAAATGCCTTTAATTCTTCGTCACTTGGATCAGCTGGCACCGGTATGGCATCTCTATTCAAGCGTAAAAGTTTGACCATACGTTGCTCAGTCATAAATTTATACTGTTGATTGGCAAATATAGTCGGCGCCACAAGCCCCGCTTGAATACTGGCCAAAGTCTGTTCACGGCGGATTTCTTTATGAACATCCTGTTCTAACTCTTTTGGTGACTTATTGCGGTCAATCCGGGACAAGACTTCAAGTATTTTGTTTTTATCTAATTTTCCCGTAATTTCATTATTAAAAACTTCCAAGCCCTCTATAAATTCAATAGCGTCGCGGTCATTCACGGCCACACCAAGGTCATCCGCATCAATTTGAATCAATTGTTCAGTAATCAACGTGTTCAAAACTTGGCTATGCAAACCACGTTGATAAGCTTGCTTAGTCGTCAGGCGCTCAGGCGCTTCTTTGTTAATCTCGCCCAGCCGACGTTGGAAGAAATTATTAAACGCCTGTAAGCTAACCTGCTCTTTACCAACTGTCGCTGCTGCGTTTTTGCTCTGAGATATAAAGGCATCCGTGACCCCAAACATAGACAGACCAGCGAGCAGCATAACGACTAGCACCCCGAATAAAAACCCGAGTATGGTTTTCTTAACTGAGCCAAAAATAGATTGCGACATAATTTACCTTTATTTGTTCATTCTTGCATTTTGAGCGGCACACTAGCTATATAGGGGGTAGGCGTAAACTCTTAAACACCGATAGCAGGTAATTTTATGAAAACTTTGATAGCAGCTAACTGGAAAATGCACGGAAATCTTGACTGGGTACAAAAACCGGCAGAATTTCGCGCCCTCTTCCCGCAAAACCATGATACTATTGACATATTATTGTGCCCGCCTGCCCATATGCTCGCCCCCATGACTCGCGCCGCCGCTGCGTGCAATATCGCTATCGGTGCACAAAATTGCCATGACCAAGTTTCTGGCGCCTTTACTGGCGAAATGAGCGCCGAAATGGTTGCTGAAACCGGGGCGCGCTATGTGATACTTGGCCATTCAGAGCGCCGCGCCCTGTTCGGAGATACAGATGCGTGGATTGCTGCCAAAACCCGTGCCGCCCAAATGGCTGGCCTTATCCCAATCATATGTGTTGGTGAAAGCCAAGCGCAACGAGCCGCTGGACAAGCTGAGGAAGTCGTCGCAGAACAATTGGCAAAATCAATACCGACAGATGCAGATGGTGACAATCTTGTCATAGCCTATGAACCCGTATGGGCGATTGGCACGGGGCTCACCCCAACCATAGAAGACATTGCCATTATTCACGACCATATTCGCGGCTGTCTGACCACAAGGTTCGGCGCAAAAACCGCAGACAAAATTCAGATACTCTATGGGGGTTCGGTCAAGCCTGAAAATGCCAAGGCAATATTGGCCTTAAAAGACGTAGCCGGAGCGCTCATTGGTGGGGCGGGACTAGAAATGAAAAGCTTGGCGGCAATAGCTGCAGCGAGCGAGCAAGCCTAGGGTCAGAACCTCTCCCCGCGTATATCTTTACGTCCCAAGACATCCGCCCCCAATGACCCGATATAAAGCCAACCATCACCGGGTTCTGTTGCTCCGGTTGTTAGGGGGTAACCACCGGACGGGTCTTGGTATTGGGCGAGGACTTCGCCGTTCATATCTATAGCAAAGACAAAGCCGTAATTTACCGCCTTAGGGCGCATTGAAGCTGGTAGACGTTGCACCAATTTACGCATGAACGGCTTGCCGGAAAGATTGTCCAAAGCCTCAGAGCGTGGACTGGTCAGACCGACCCAATAACGCCCATCTTGACCTTTATTGACATTGTCCGGAAAGCCCGGCAAATTACTGATTATCGTATCTGTGACACCCGCCTTAAGGCCAGTAAGCCAATGCCGCTTGATAGAATAAGTGCCAGTTTCAGCAAAGAGGAAACAAGCATCGTCTGGGCACATGGCAACACCATTAGGGAAGCTTAAATTATCTAACACCGTTTTCGTCGTTTTATCCGCTGGATTATAAACCAAAATACGGCCAGTTTTGCCGTGTTCCATCAATTCTAGTAATGAAGCCGCTAAAGTCGAGCCTGCCGCTTCGGCGCCAAATTTCGTAGATGCATCAGAGAAATATATTTTGCCGTCTGCTGCAATGCCTAACTCGTCTGCATATAGAATTGGGCTACCGTCATCCGTTTTATTTGTCAGGACGCTAACAGTGCCTTTGTCGTCAATACTCAGTAAACCCTTATGGGCATCCGCGACAATCAGATTACCACCTAATATGCCCGGCGGCGCGAATTGCAGGCCAAGCGCCACCCCACCCGTATTGGCAAATACCTCGTGTTTATTTGCAATGGGGTCAATACGGACAATATCGCCACTTTGGGTAGATATATAGATATACATCATGCCGTTCTCGATACGACCAGCTACATCTTCGGGGCCATGTTGCTCACCAATGGCAAGGGTTTTTAAACTTGCCAATTTCATATTAGGCGCAAAATCCCCCACATAGCCAACATTTTTTGGCGCATTCCAAGCCACCGGGTTAATAGGTACTGGCCACAGGGTTAGATATGCAAGACCAAGTAATATAACAAAAAAGATCGCAAAGAATATTTTTTTGAGCATAATGGGTGTCCTTATTGGGTTAGTGCATCAACTTGCTGGAGAGGGGCGGCCTCCCTAAACGCTTTCATTTGCCCGCATTGGCGATAGATTTCCATTATGGTCGGGTAAGCGCCCATGTCCATGCCGAAACGCTCATTGTTGAACATTTGCGCGTACAGACAAATATCAGCCATGGTCGGGTTATCGCCGTGGCAAAACTTCCCGCTCTCAGGCTCGTTCTTAAGCCG
>JALSHM010000012.1 GCA_026982235.1 Robiginitomaculum sp.
TAAAGTTTGGATCAATAAGGGTGAGATCATGGAACATGATCCCTATGCCCATGACAAACGGATTGCCGAGCAAAGTGGTGGCGGACGTCCGCAAGGACAGCGCACAGGTGGTCGCCAGCAAGGTGGTCGCTCTCAGGGTGGTCGCGGAAGATAGAAGGAATGGGGTGAAAGAGGGTGTATCCTCTGCACTAATTAGGAAATAAAGACATGTTACAGCCAAAACGTACAAAATTTCGCAAAGCCCATAAGGGGCGGATTAAGGGCATGGCCAAAGGCGGCACGGCGCTTAATTTTGGGTCTTATGGCCTGAAGGCTCTAGAGCCAAGCCGCGTAACGGCGCGCCAAATTGAGGCGACACGCCGGGCCATTACCCGTCATATGAAACGGGCTGGTCGTGTGTGGATTCGGATTTTTCCAGATGTGCCTGTGACAAAAAAGCCAACCGAGGTTCGTATGGGTAAAGGTAAGGGTTCCGTAGAGTTTTGGGCAGCCAAAGTTAAGCCTGGCCGGATTATGTTTGAAATCGACGGTGTTAACGACGAAACAGCGCGTAAAGCCCTCGCTCTTGGCGCGGCTAAGTTGCCGATTAAGTGTAAAATCGTCACCAGACCTGGCGAACAGTAAGCGAATAGGAAATCATCATGAAAACGATAGACTTACGCAATATGAGCGAAGATCAACTGGGTGAAGAGCTGGTTAATCTGAAGAAAGAACAATTTAATCTGCGTTTCCAGCAGGCGACGAGCCAATTGGAAAAACCGGCACGCATTCGTGTTGTACGCCGTGCTATTGCTCAGGTAAAAACCATCATGCGGGAACAAAAAAACGCCGCGAAAAACGAAGCGAAGAAGTAGGATAAGCCATGCCAAGACGAATATTACAAGGTGTTGTGGTCAGTGATAAGGGCCAAAAAACCATCGTAGTGCGGGTTGACCGTACTTACCTTCATCCTTTGCTGCAAAAGACTTTGCGCAAATCAAAGAAATATCATGCACATGATGAAGATAACCAATTCAAGACGGGTGATCAGGTGCGTATTCGCGAATGTCCGCCAAAATCGAAGTTAAAACGCTGGGAAGTGATTACTGCTTAGGTCTTTGATGAGACGCATTAAATAAGCAGTAAATTTAAGAGGCCAATTATGATACAAATGCAAACAAATTTGGAAGTTGCTGACAACTCCGGCGCCAAGCGCGTGCAGTGCATTAAAGTGCTGGGCGGTTCTCATCGCCGTTATGCCAGCGTCGGCGATGTGATCGTCGTTTCCATTAAGGAAGCCGCGCCCCGTTCGCGTGTTAAAAAGGGTGAAGTTCGCCGCGCCATAGTTGTGCGCGTCAAAAAAGACATCCATCGTCCAGACGGAAGCGTTATCCGCTTTGACAGCAATGCCGCAGTTATTGTTAATAATAATGGTGAATTGCTCGGCACGCGGATTTTTGGCCCCGTTCCGCGTGAGCTACGGGCGAAAAACCAAATGAAAATCATCTCTCTAGCGCCGGAGGTTTTGTAATGGCTGCCAAGATTAAAAAGGGCGATTACGTCCAGGTCATTTCCGGTTCTTTGAAGAACGGAAAAGGCAAAAAGGGTGAAGTCCTACAGGTCTTTGCCAAAGAAAACCGTGTTCTGGTTCAAGGCATCAATATGGTCAAGCGCCATGTCAAGCCAACTCAGGATGATCCCGAGGGCGGGATTAAAACATTTGAAGCGCCCATAGCGATTTCAAATGTTGCTCACATTGATCCGAAAGACGGTAAACCGACGCGGGTTGGATTTAAGACGTTGAAAGACGGCAAAAAAGTGCGCGTTGCACGGCGCTCAGGAGAAGTAATCGATGACTGATACATATGAACCAAGGCTAGCCAAAAGATACCGCGAGAAAATTCGCAGTAAAATGAAAGAGAAATTCGGCTATACTAATGACATGCAAATCCCTAAAATCACCAAGGTTGTGGTCAATATGGGTGTTGGCGAAGCGGTTGGTGACAGTAAGAAAACTAAATTTGCTTTGTCGGATATGGAACTGATAACAGGCCAAAAGCCCGTCATGACAGTTGCCAAGAAATCTGTTGCGACATTTAAATTGCGCGAAGGCATGAATATTGGCTCTAAAGTCACATTGCGCCGTGATACCATGTATGAATTTATCGACCGCTTGACCAATATTGCCCTGCCAAGGGTGCGCGACTTTCGCGGTCTGAATGCAAAAAGCTTTGATGGCAATGGCAATTTCGCCATGGGTCTGAAAGAGCAAATCGTGTTCCCTGAAATCGACTATGATAAAGTGGACACAATTCGCGGTATGGACATTGTTGTGTGTACCAGTGCGAAAACTGACGAAGAAGCAAAGGCACTGCTGGCTGAGTTTGACTTTCCCTTTAAGAAATAGGTCGAACTAACGCAGTAGGCAAAGCGAGCTAGCCGCTCGCAAAAACGGAGAAAAAAATGGCAAAAGTAAGCGCAGTAGAGCGCAATGAAAAAAGAAAAAGAATGGTGGCGAAATACGCGGCCAAACGTGCTGAATTGAAAGCAATTGCCCGCAATCAGGACCTGCCTGTGGAAGAGCGCTTTGCTGCGCAGCTTAAGCTGTCCAAATTGCCGCGTAATTCTGCGCCTACACGTGTGCGCAATCGTTGCCGTGTCACTGGCCGTCCGCGTGGTTATTACCGTAAAATGCAAATGTCCCGTATTGCCCTTCGTGAACTTGGTTCACAAGGTCTATTGCCGGGTCTAACGAAATCAAGCTGGTAGGAGGATAATATGTCATTTAGTGATCCCCTCGGTGATATGCTCACCCGCATTCGTAATGCCCATATGCGCGGCAAAACCAAATGCGATACGCCTGCGTCTAATTTGCGTGGTCGTGTGCTAGACGTGCTGGAGAGCGAAGGCTATATTCGCGGCTATGCATCTGTTGAAAAAGACGGTTTCAGACATTTTGAAATCGAGCTGAAATATTTCGAAGGTGAGCCAGTTATTCGCCATATTTCGCGTATTTCCAAGCCAGGTCGCCGGGTATATACCTCCGTCAAAAGCTTGCCACAGGTTCGTAACGGCCTTGGTATTTCCATTCTTTCAACGCCTAAAGGCGTGATGTCAGATAATATTGCCCGTGCTGAAAATGTTGGCGGCGAAATTCTCTGCCAGGTATCTTAGGAGTACGATATGTCACGTATTGGAAAAAATCCTGTCACTGTCCCTGCGGGCATTACCTTGACCCAAAATGGTCAAACGGTTAGCGTTAAAGGGTCAAAAGGTACGCTTGAATTTACTATGCCGTCTGCCGTAACAGGTAAATTGGATGGTGATAAGTTTACAGTGACCCCTGTAAATGACACCAAAGAAGCCCGTTCTATGTGGGGCATGTCCCGCACGATGGTTGCTAATCTGATTGAAGGTGTAACCAACGGGTTTACCAAAAATCTTGAATTGCGCGGTGTTGGTTATCGCGCCCAAATGAAAGGCTCTACCTTGTCTTTGCAATTGGGTTTATCACATGATGTGAATTACGATGCGCCTGAAGGTGTGACGATAACCGTGCCCAAGGCTACGGAAATCAGTGTGTCGGGCATTAACAAGCAAGTAGTTGGTCAAGTAGCTGCGGAAATTCGTGCCTATAGAAAGCCCGAGCCTTATAAGGGCAAAGGTATTCGCTATGTGGGCGAATTTGTCCGTCAGAAAGAGGGTAAGAAGAAGTAAGATGAAAACAGCACAAGAAAAATTGAAACGCCGCGCCCAGCGTGTGCGCCGCCGCCTCAAGAAAAACGCGACGGGACAACCGCGCTTGTCGGTTTACCGCAGCTCGAAAAACATTTCTGCGCAAATCATTGATGATAGCAAAGGTATCACCTTGGTCAGTGCGTCAACTTTGGAAAAAGATTTGCGCAAATCTAAAGGTACAGATGTGGCTGCTGCAATGGTGATTGGTAAATTGATTGGTGAGCGGGCCAAAAAGGCTGGTGTTGAACAAGTGGTTTTTGACCGGGGCGGGTATTTATACCATGGCCGTGTTAAGGCTCTAGCGGAGGCCGCTCGCGAAGCTGGCCTCAAGTTTTAGTAAGATTTAGGAGACGTTATGGCACGCCGTGATGATAAAAGAGGTAAACGCGACCGCGAGGAGCAGGACGAATTTGCCGAAAAACTGGTACATATTAACCGGGTAGCTAAGACCGTTAAAGGGGGACGCAATATGAGCTTTGCAGCTCTGGTTGTGGTCGGCGACGGTAAAGGTCAAGTTGGGTTTGGCAAAGGTAAAGCCCAAGAAGTTCCCGAATGTATCCGCAAAGGTACGGAGCTGGCGCGCAAAAGCTTGATCCGCGTGCCTATGCGTGAGGGTCGTACTTTGCACCATGATTGCAAGGGGCGCCACGGTGCCGGGAAGGTATTGCTACGTGCAGCACCTCCAGGAACTGGTATTATTGCTGGCGGCCCCATGCGTGCCGTGCTTGAGAGCCTTGGTATGCAGGACGTTGTGGCAAAATCCACAGGTAGCTCGAACCCATATAACATGGTTCGTGCAACATTTGATGCGCTTAAATCGCAAGAAAACCCACGCATGATTGCTGCTAAACGCGGTAAAAAAGTTGGGGACATTGTTAGCCGTCGTCGTGATGGTGCCGATTCGGCAATAACAGGCGATAGCGCGGACGCCTAATAGGTCGTATAATAGTAAAGAGTAAGAAAATGGCTAAAAAGCAAACCACAGTTACAGTTCGTCAGACCGGGTCTTCGACCCGCCGTCCAAAAGATCAGCACGCCACATTGGTTGGCCTTGGCCTAGGTCGGATTGGCAAGCAAAGAACATTAGAAGATACACCATCTGTGCGCGGTATGATCCGCAAAGTTGCACATATGGTAGAAATAGTTGAAGCATAACCACCTTAATTGGTTGGAATGCATACGGAGAATATGATGCGTTTAAATGAACTACATGACAATCCTGGTGCCACCAAAGCACGTCGGCGTATTGGTCGCGGTATTGGTTCTGGCAAAGGCAAAACCGGTGGCCGTGGCGTCAAAGGTCAAAAGTCGCGCTCAGGTGTGGCAATTAAAGGTTTTGAAGGTGGGCAAATGCCTATCTTTAAGCGACTGCCAAAACGCGGATTTAACAAGCCAAACCGCAAGAAATTTGCAGAAATATCTATCCGTCGCCTCGGTCAAGCCATTGAAGCTGGTGTTTTGGATTTGAAAAAAGACGTGGACGCCAATGCTTTGGTTGCAGCGGGTGTTATTCGCCGTGCCCATGATGGTGTGCGTTTATTGGGGACAGGGAAATTATCTGCCGCCGTTAAGCTCACTGTTGCCTATGCCACGCCCGGTGCGCAAAAGATTGTTGAGCAGGCCAAAGGTTCTGTGACAATTTCGGATGCCAAGCCCGTTAAGCCTGAAGAAGCAGCGCCAAAAGCTAAAAAAAAGCCAGCTGTGAAAAAAGAGGCTGCGCCAAAAGCTGAAAAAGCACCTGCTAAAAAAGCGGCGCCTAAAAAAGCCGCTAAGAAGCCTGCCAAAAAAGATTCAGGCGAAGCGCGTCACGTGCCTTATTGGGAAGCGGTGAAAAAATATGACGCTGATGCCTCCGAAGACGTTGTGCGTAAAATCGTTAATTATTGCGGCATTGCCCTCAATAGTCGTGACGGAAAATTTGTTGCTTGTACAGACGCCGAAGAGCGGGACACGGTACGGGATGGTTTCTTGAAGAAAAAGTTGAAACTCAAAGGTGACGACGCCGATCTGGACGCCAAAGTTATGGCGGTTTGTGAGCAAATGAAGAAAGATCGTCTAAAAAACCGGGTTATCTTCTATTATCTTCTGGCGCAAAATGAAAACATGCTTGGAGATCTCTAATACGAGACCTTTAAATTTGTAATTGGCTCCCCATATGAGGGGCTATTGCAAAAGGGAAAAATAAAATGGCATCTGCATCAGAACAGCTCGCACAAAATTTAAGCTTCGGCACATTTGGCAAAGCCAAGGAATTGCAAAAGCGCCTTTTGTTCACTATTCTGATTCTCATTGTCTACCGTATTGGGACATTTATCCCGGTTCCGGGTATTGATATGGCGGCCTATTCACAGGTCTTTACCACAAGTGGCCAAGCTGGTGGCGGGTCAGGGCTTTTGACCCGCATGAATATGTTTGCTGGCGGTGCCGTGGAGCGTATGGCTATATTTGCCCTGAATGTTATGCCTTACATTACGGCTTCAATTATTATGACCCTGATGAAGGGCTCTATCCCCAGTCTCGTTGCTCTTGACAAAGACGGCGAGCAGGGGCGCAAGCAAATTAACCAATATACACGCTATCTCACGGTTTTCTTGGCCGCATTCCAAGCTTTTGGTATTGCAAGGCTTCTTGAAAGTCAGGGATTTGTCTATAATCCGGGCTTGTTTTTCCAGGCCACTGCCGTGATTACATTGGTAGGTGGCACCATGTTCTTGATGTGGATGGGTGAGCAAATTACCGCGCGGGGTATTGGGAATGGGGTGTCTTTGATTATTTTGGCTGGTATTGTGGCCGAACTACCCAAAGCTATTTTTCAAGTGTTTAACCTCAACGCCATTGGCTCATTGTCGGCTGGTTTGATGCTGATCATTATAATTATGGGCATTGGTTTGGTCGCATTGATTGTATTTGTCGAGCGCGCCCAAAGAAGACTTCTCGTGCAATATCCAAAACGCCAAGTGGCGGGCGGCAAAATGTTTGGTGGCGACAGTTCGTTCCTGCCGCTTAAGCTGAACGCGGCTGGTGTTATTCCGCCGATTTTCGCTTCTTCAATTTTGCTTCTGCCGGCAACGGCTGGTACATTTATAGCTGAAGATGCACCCGGTTGGGTGCGCCAAATGTTGTCCATGACGGGTTATGGCTCGCCTGGATATTTGACTTTGTACACCGTGTT
>JALSHM010000013.1 GCA_026982235.1 Robiginitomaculum sp.
CCAGTGCTGATATCACCAAAGGCATTCGGCGATGACCGTGGCGTGTTTTGTGAGGTCTACCGTCAAGATATATTCAATCAAATTATCGGCGAGGACATACAGTTTTTGCAAGATAATATCTCGGTCTCAACCAGTGCCGGGACTGTCAGAGGGTTGCACGCCCAAGAACCCCCCTATGCAGTAGGTAAACTTGTACAATGCCTGCGTGGTTCTATCATAGATGTCGCCGTGGACGCCCGCACGGATAGCCCTACATTTGGCAAGCATGTAAGTGTCACTTTATCCGCCGAAAACCGGGCGCAACTGTGGGTGCCTGCCGGGTTTTTGCACGGCTATGCCACCCAAGAAGACAACACTTCAGTGTTTTATAAGCAAACCGGATATTATGCGCCGGGCGGGGAAATATCCGTGCTTTGGGATGATCCGGATTTAGGAATTGACTGGAATGTGCATGCGGGGCGTGCGGTTTTGTCGGAAAAAGATGCGCAGGCGCAGTATTTTGCTGATTTTGAAAGCCCGTTTGCGCTGTCATGAAGATTTTAGTGACAGGAGGATGTGGATTTATTGGCTCTTGGGTCGTACGGCAAGCTTTGCGCGCCGGGTATTCTGTGGCCAATCTTGACGCACTCACCTATGCCGCCAACCCAGATAATCTCTTGGATATTGCTGGTCATAATAAATACGAATTTATTCACGGCGATATTTGCGATAGCGAACGGGTTGGAGAATTGTTCACGCGCCTGCAACCCGATGCCGTGATACATTTGGCTGCGGAATCCCATGTGGACAAATCCATTGAGTGCGCCAGCCCGTTCGTCAAAACCAATGTGCTGGGCACCCAAGTTTTACTCAGTGCGGCCACAGAATATCGGAATTGTCTGGTCGGTAAGCGCTATGATAATTTTCGGTTTTTGCATGTCTCCACTGATGAAGTCTACGGCGACCTCGACGCAGACGACCCCGCATTTACCGAAACCACACCCTATGCACCCAGCTCGCCCTATGCGGCCAGCAAAGCTTCGTCGGACCACCTTGTGCGGGCGTGGCACCGAACATATGGCCTGCCCGTACTTATCACAAATTGTTCCAATAATTACGGCCCGAACCAGTTCCCTGAGAAACTCATACCCCTCGTGATTTTACGGGCTTTGGCGGGGGAAGAAATCCCGATTTACGGCACGGGCGAAAATATCCGTGACTGGCTATTTGTTGGCGATCATGCTGATGCTCTGCTGAGCGTTTTGGACAATGGCCAAGTCGGCGAAACTTATAATATTGGCGGTGAAGAAGAGCGCACCAATATCAATCTGGTCCAGTGTATTTGCGCCGTCCTAGACGAATTGCGGCCACGCAAAAACGGCGGACAATATGCCGACCTTATCGGCTTCATCACAGACCGCCCTGGCCATGATAGACGCTATGCTATGAACATAGATAAAATCCGCGCAGACTTGGGTTGGACGCCTGCTACGAACTTGCAAGAGGGATTAAAGAAAACCGTGAAATGGTATTTGGATAATCCTACATGGTGCCAGAATATTTTGAACCGCACAGAGGCCACGCGTCGGCAAGGTCTTGATTTAGATATGAGTGCAAAGTGACCCATATTCTCGTCTTCGGCAAGAACGGGCAACTGGCAACAGCCTTGGCCAAATCGCCTGCAAACACTGAATTTAAACTAAATTTTATCGGCTCGTCTGAATTTAACTTAATCAAACATGTATCTGTAATTTATGATTATATTATGAATTATAACCAAATTGATGCCGTCATAAACGCTAGCGCTTTCACCAATGTAGATAAAGCCGAAAGACACGGCGCTGAACATGCCTGGATACTCAACGCCCTTGCGCCAGAGCAAATGGCTAAGGCATGTAAGGCGCGGAATATTCCGTTGTTTCACGTCTCTACCGATAGCGTATTTAAGGGCACTAAAACCGGGGCATATCGCCCAGACGATCCTGTAGATCCCGTCAATTTTTACGGCGCAACCAAGCTGGAAGGTGAGCAGTATATTCAACGGGTTGGCTGTGCAGGCAGTATTTTTCGCACATCATGGGTGTTCTCTAATACAGGGCATAATTTCGTAAATGCTATGTTGGCACTGGCAGAAAAACACAACCAAATCAAAGTGGTCAATGACCAAATAGGCTTGCCTATATATGCACCGGATTTAGCACAAGCTTTGCTGCAAGCGGCGTACAAAATGCTTACGAATCCCACACGAAAATTCGATCCCGTCTATCATATTGTCGGCGGCGGCACACCCATTTGCCGTTATAAATTTGCCAAGCTTATTCTGCGCACGGCGGGTCTGAACACGCAAGTCACGCCCATCTCATCGACTGAGTTTGCCGCCCCTGCCCCGCGTCCTGCAAATGCAGTACTGGACACGCGCAGTTTTACCTCTACATTCGGGATTATATTACCGGACTGGCAAAGTGGGCTTAAGACAATGCTCGCCAATATTGGGCAAGAGTGAGTGAAAAAATGAGTAAAAGAAAAGGCATAATCCTGGCAGGTGGCAGCGGCACGCGTTTATATCCAATAACGCTGGCCGTCTCCAAGCAGCTCATGCCGATTTACGACAAGCCCATGATCTATTACCCGCTGAGCACTTTGATACAGGCGGGCATTTCCGAAATCATGGTCATTACAACACCCATTGATATGCCCATGTTCCGCAACCTGCTTGGGGATGGTTCGAGGTTTGGCGTTAAGCTTTCCTATGCCGTGCAACCAAAACCCGAGGGACTTGCACAAGCCCTGATTATCGCCGAAGACTTTTTAGCGGGTCAAGCCAGTGCGTTAATCCTCGGTGATAATTTATTTCACGGTGCAGAATTAACACGGGATTTGCTAGCCGCCGGGGAAAAAATCGAAGGGGCAACCATATTTGCCTATCAGGTAAATAACCCGCACCGCTATGGGGTGGTCGAATTTAACGGTCATGACACGGCCATTTCCATCGAAGAGAAACCCGAAAATCCCAAGTCAAGCTTCGCGGTTACGGGGCTATATTTCTATGATGAACATGCTCCGACATATGCCCAATCTATCACCCCGTCCGAACGTGGTGAATTGGAAATCACTGACCTGAATAAAATCTATCTGGGAAAAGGCAATCTCAGCGTTAAGCGCCTGCACTCTGGCACAACTTGGCTCGATACAGGCACACCAGATTCCATGATGCAGGCGGCGCAATTCGTGCAAGTGTTGGAACGCCGCCAAGGCATTCGCATTTCCTGCCCCGAAGCCGCCGCCTTCAAGCAAGGTTGGATCAGTGCAAGCGAGCTAAAAAAGCTAGCCGCTCCCTTAGAAAAAAGCGGCTATGGCAAATATCTGCTTCAACTCGCCGCGCATGAAATTTAAGTGTAAAATCAACCGTTAAACAGGTGCAGTATTATCCCGCAACCAGGCCTCCAGCTTGTCAAAATTCATAGTGCCTGTTTCGTACAGCTTAATCAGAAACTCCCATATTGCTTGCGCATCTGCGGTAATTTCTAGGCCATTTATTAACAAAAACGTATCCGTGACTGCAAATGCGGTGCGTTTATTGCCATCTACAAAAGGGTGGTTTTGCGACAAACTCTCCCACAGAGCAGCTGCCTCTTGTACTAAATCAAGGTAATAACCCGTCTGTGGCCTGAACAATGCCGCTTGTAATTGCCCCATATCGCGTACACCAGGCGCCCCGCCATAACGCCTGAGCTGGTCATCATGAAATGCCAAAACATCCTCGACACCTAAATAACGGCGGGTCATTTTGCCAGTTTTTCATAAAGAGAATCGAAACGGTCTATACTGCGGGCATAGGCTTTTTTAATTTCAGGATGCATTTTATAGCCCGTATTCTCCGCCACATATTCTTCCACAGCCTCTTCGACTATGCTCTGGATTTGGCGTCCTTCGGATTTGGCCAAGTCTTTTAGCTCTTTCAAAAGCTTGCTATCCATCTGGGTCGAGAATTTTTCGCGTTTCTTGGTCATGATGCTATCCTGAAATTTCTTGATATGTCATGATATATCATGATATATCCTGAAATGTCAAGATTCATCATGACAGAGCCGCCATTCTCATATCTTTAGGTAAATATATATAGTCAGGGTTAGCGGATTTTGTTCGGGCAACGTTGATTATAGATCTCGATGGCCATAGGCATGTTTTTCTTGAAGTCCGCAATTCGGGTTTCCGGGGATGGGTGGGTAGATTGAAACTCTGGTGGTGTTCCACCACCGCTTGCTTGCTTCATTCGCTCCCAGAGGCGCGGCGCCTCGCGGGGGTCATAACAGGCTCTAGCCATTAAAACCAAACCAATATAATCCGCCTCAGATTCGTGAGAACGGGAAAACGGTAAGGCAAACCCATATTTGGAAATACCACCAAATACGCCCATAACGGCTCTTTGCGCGCCTGCATCCATGCCGCCTGCGCCAAGTGACACCCCGGCACCGACTATACGCTGCATATTTTGCTGCGCCATACGCTCCGCACCGTGGCGCGCTAGGGCATGGGCTACCTCATGCCCCATGATTGCGGCAAGACCATTTTCATTGGCTGCTACCGGGATAATGCCTGTATATACGGCTGTATATCCACCGGGCAAAGCAAATGCATTGACCTGTTTACTGTCGATGACATTAAATTCCCATTGAAAACCGGGGTCTTCATTAGCGGCTGCACGCGCAATATTGGCTCCGATTTCCCGGACTTTATCAACAATAGGCCCGCGCGTCTGCACTTGACTATCGCGTAAAATTTGCTGGTAGGACTGAAGACCAAGTTGCATTTCTGCGGCTGGCTTCATAGTCCTCAGCTGTTTACGCCCGGTAAAGGGCACTTCTTTTTGATTGGCGAAATAGTAAATTGCGGCACCTACTGCGAACACCAACATAATTTTCCAGCGAAACCCGCCGCCTCTGCGACCCAAAGTTTGACGACCATAGCCGCCGCGCCGCTGGCGCGGATATTGCCCGCGCCGACCATAAACTGAACCTCTACGCATACCGACTCCTTGCTACTCGGGACTAAAATTGCCGATATAAACACATTTTACAAGGGGGAATGGCTGTATAATCAGGGGTATCGCATGAACATTTATTGGTTTTATTGACGAGTTAATCTGCATGTGTTTAAAGTCGACGCCCAGTTCAAAACCAAACCATGTGCCACAATCTTCTTAAGGCTATCAACAAAGTGCAGATACTATGAAATAAGCCGTGCATAACCATACTTGTTGCCCCCAAGTCCAAAACACAAAACGCACGCCTCGTGCGCACCTGACCTTGGGCAAAACAACAAAAAATACCAAAACCCAAGCTTACGCAAAGGTCTTTCTTTAGTTATTATTCGCCTTAAAGAGCCCTACGGGCGCGTAGATTCGCGCGGTGTACCCGACGGACAAGAAAGCCATCATTTGCCTTAGTCTTTGCCGCTGGCAAAGGTTTAATACTGGTTTTCACACTTACAACTTCATTTGGGTTAAATACTTTTGCCATTTTTTCCTCCTTGGATTGGCTCCTATTGAACCGCCTCACCTATTGAAGCGGTTACTGTCATGACCATCATATAGCGTTAAAAGTGCAAAAAATGAACGACTAGAACAGCAATACTCCTATGCATAAACGCATAGTTAAGCTTACGTTAACCATAATTATTGCAAAGCTATATTGATTTGCAGTTTCAAGAATCCGGCGTATAAGTCCCCTAGAAAAGGAAATAATTATGATCCAGAACTTTGATGTACAGGGCGGGCCAAAATATGGTCAGAAAAACCTGCCAAAACTGCGTGCTGCACTTGCAGCGCTCAAACTCGACGGTTTCATCATTCCCCATGAGGACGAGTACAACAATGAATATTTACCAGATTGCAATGAACGCTTGATGTGGGCAACAGGCTTTACCGGTTCCGCTGGTGCCGCCGTGGTGCTTGCAGACAAAGCCGCTATGTTTGTTGATGGGCGCTATACGCTACAAGTCCGCACCCAAGTGGACAGCGCCTTATTTTCTTATCATAAAATCGAAGACAATGGTGTTGCTAAATGGCTCGCCGACCATGTTGCTGACCTCAAAATAGGTTATGATCCTAAACTCCATAGTCCCGACGCCCTCGCCCGTCTGCGCACTGGTGTTGAAAATGCAGGCGGTAGCCTGGTTCCCATAGCCCCTAACCCTATAGATACAGCTTGGACGGATAGACCTCCTGCCCCCAAAGCCCCCCTGACAATTCAACCAGGAGAATTGGCTGGACGCGAACATGGGGACAAGCGCAAACAAATCGCACAAATCATTGCGGATAAGGGCGCAGATGCGGCGCTGATTACCGCCCCTGCATCCATCGCTTGGCTTCTCAATGTGCGCGGCGGCGATGTTATGTGTTCCCCCCTGCCCCTCGCTAGTCTGATTATCAACACAGACGCCAGCACCGAATTATTCATAGACCCGGACAAAATCACCCCCGAAGTCAAAAAGCATCTCGGCAATCAAGTTTCCATATCTGCCGAAAACAAACTGCCGGAATATTTAGGTAATTTTACAGGCAAGACCATATTACTTGACCCAGCTGGCAGTTCCAGTTTCATGTTTGACACTTTGAACAAGGCTGGTGCGCATATCATCAAAGCCATGGACCCTATCGCCCTGCCCAAAGCCCGTAAAAATGCCGCAGAGATCGCGGGCACCACCAAAGCCCATATCCGCGACGGTGCCGCCGTGACCAATTTTCTTTATTGGCTAGCCACAGAAGCCCAAGACGGTTCGGTCGATGAAATCATGGCCGCACAAAAACTGGAAACCTACCGCACTCAAACCGGGCTTTTAAAAGACCTCAGCTTTGAAAGTATATCCGGCGCAGGTTCTAATGGGGCCATTGT
>JALSHM010000014.1 GCA_026982235.1 Robiginitomaculum sp.
TTCATTCCGCGCCCCAAGTATCAATGATTTGTTCAATGGTGGTTCAGGTGGTTTCCCAACTTTTAGTGACCCTTGTGATACCGGTGCGGGTGGTAGCACCAGTACAAACCCACAATGTGTAGCTGAAGGTGTTGGTGCAGGTAGTGGCTTTGTCCAAACCAGCCAACAATTGCTGAACTTTGGCTTTGGCGCACGGATTGGTGGGCAAAACCTATTACCCGAAACTGGCGAGCAATTTAACGTTGGTTTTGTTTATACGCCTAGCTTTGAAATGCTCAGTGATTATAATCTGCAATTTGCATTTGATTATGCGGATATTGAAATTATCAATGCGATTTCTGCAGAATCTTTCCGTGGCTTTATCAATGCCTGTTATGGTGATGCAACAACAAGCGATGCAGCTGCTTGTGCGCGGATTACCAGGCAGCCGAGTGGCGATATTTTGCGGGTTAATACATTCCGTCAAAATGATAGCGGTATTGAAACGCTCAAGGCTTATGATTTCGAAGTTCGCGGTAGTCACGAAGTTCGTGCTGGTGATATCGACTTTTCTGTCAAAGGCACATATTTGAAAGAGCGTGGCTTTGTTGACGATTTAGGTGAGCGTACAAATTTTGTTGGTTCATGTGGAGGCTTTATTGCTGCATGTGGTAATCAGTGGCGCATCAACTCTAGGATTGGTTATACAAATGATAAGTTTAGGCTTGTTTGGACAACCCGCATGTTGTCACCAGTTGAGGAAGATGAGGCAGGTGCTTTAGATTTACTCATTAACGATTTTGGATACTCTGAAGCAGACGCAGCTACTCTTGTAGAGCCTTATGTAATCCGTGATTGGTTCCTCTATCATGATTTAAATGTACGTTATAAATTTGACGACAACATGTCCATTACGCTAGGTGTAGATAATGTGTTTGACAAAAAGCCACCGTATTGGAAGGAAGTTGATGGTTTCTTCAGTGCAACGGAAAATACGCCATTCGCTACCTATGACACGGTTGGCCGCTCGATGTTTATTCAAGTTGATAAAAAATTCTAGGTTTGAAGATCATCAAAACGACGAGAACGGCGGGGTTTTTACTCCGCCGTTTTTTTATGCGCTTAGAGCATTTTTATTCACAAAACCATGTGCACGTAATCACAAAACCATGTGCCCCGTAATTGAGTGCGTGGCTTTCACAATGAAGAGCGGAGCGCGATTTAAGGGCGACGGATTTGGTGGTTGATTCTTGTGATGTGGAAAAAGAGTTGCGGCGTCCTGCTTTTGGGGAGGGTATGCAGGACGCCGCGTCTAGAGCGGAAGCGGGTCGTTATTCCAGTCCGAGGGGGTTCGGGAAGGAAATGTTAGACCCGTATCAACGCCATAGACTATACTTAAGCAGTTTTACGCTTACGGGAAGATTTCCGGTCGGTTAAATTATTGTCATCTTTTTGACCAAGAGAACCGCCAGCCGTGCCGTCAATGGCGCTTCCTATAGCTATTCTACGCGGCTTCATAGCTTCGGGTAATTCCCGGCGAAGCTCAATGCTTAACATGCCGTTGACCAAGTTCGCACCTGTGACAATTACATGATCTGCCAATTGAAAGCGGCGCTCGAAACCGCGCTCGGCAATGCCTTGGTGAAGATATTCAGGCGATGGAGCGCCAAGCTTGTTCTCATTAACAGCTTTGGTGCCGATAATTGTCAATACGTTTTCGTGGGTTTCAATAACAATATCCGTATCGCCAAAGCCAGCAACGGCAAGCTCAATAAGGTATTTATCTTCACCGACCTGCGCAATATTATAGGGTGGGTAGCTACCGGTTCCACTCAATTTAGCGGCATTATCTATTAAGCCAGCCATGCGGTCAAAACCGATAAAAGATCGGCTGAGGGGGGTAAAATCATAATTTAACATAGTTACATCCTTTCAAAGCAATGTTGTTTTGATAAAGACCAGACCCGAACCCGGCATCCAGCCAAGCAAGCATATTGTTTGCTCGTATCTGAATATGGGTGACAGGTTTCGAAGTTCAAGGGGGGTAAATTGCAATGGCTAAACGCGTTCCTATTCACGTTCGCAGGGTTTTGACTATGTTTTTCTTGCTAACGGGGTCAAAATAAGTAGGTTTATCATGAAACTATCACATAAAACACTTTTGAGGGAAACATGAAAATACTGCATAAATATTTATTACTGGGCATTTGCACAACAGTTTTGCTGGGCGCTTGCGGGGGAGATAAGCCTACCAAAACTGAGAAAGCCGAGATTCCAGTTGAAAAGGCGGCTGTAGAAATTTCGGTTCTGGATGCGGTAATTGCCGGTGAATGGCGCGCAGACCAAGCAAAACGGGATGAATTTCGCCACCCGAAACAGACTTTAGAGTTTTTTGGTCTGGCACCTGGTCAGAACGTCCTAGAGATTTCGCCCGGTGGCGGCTGGTACACTAATATACTTGCCCCCTATATCAAACAGGCTGGCGGTAGTTATAATGCAGCCATATTTGAAGCCGCAATGGGTGAGCGTTATATGGCGGCCAATGAGCGTTTTACAAAGAAATTTGCAGATACTGAAAGGTTTGGTCACATAAATATGGTCGAATTTGGCCCGACATCTGGAGCTTTAGCTGATGGTAATATTGATTTGATTGTCTCATTTCGCAATACCCATAGCTGGATGGGTGGTGGTTATGCAGAGAAAGCGTTTGCAGATTTTTATGGGGCACTCAAGCCCGGCGGCGTTTTGGGAATAGTTTCGCATCGCCTACCGGAATCTGCAGAACAGAACCCGAAAGCCCCAACGGGATATGTGCAGGTCAGCTATGTTAAAGACTTGGCTCAACAGGCCGGGTTTGAATTTGTCGCTGCCAGCGAGGTAAATGCCAATCCCAAAGATACTGCCGACCACCCCTATGGTGTTTGGACATTACCGCCCTCCAGCCGATCGCCAAAAGAGGGTGAAGATGTACCGGAAGGTTTTGATGCTGCAAAATATCAGGCCATAGGCGAATCTGATCGTTTTACGCTGAAATTCCGCAAGCCGAAATAATACGCAATAGGGGCTGGATTTCTTGCCAATCTTTTATATAAAAGGACTATACGCAATTAAGTGCATAGCATTATTAAAACAATCGGAGACTATATGACCAACGAAGATATTATCGCAAAAATGAAAGAAGCCGTGGAGAAATCTGGCGGTTTGGATAAATCCGTCAAATTTGATTTTGGCGATGATGGTGTTATTCATGCGTCTGGCACAGATGTCACTGGTAATGACGATGATGCGGATTGCACAATAAGCGTGAGTAAAGACGATTTTATCGCATTGGCGTCTGGAAATCTTGACCCGATGATGGCCTTTATGTCAGGCAAGCTAAAGGTCGCCGGTGATATGTCAGTGGCCATGGGCTTGCAGAAAATCTTCAGTTCTATGTAGTTAGCCGAAAGAGCTAATATATTACGGGGCAGGGGTGATATGGATACAGAGATTACACCGGGCGAAGTTATTCGCCTTGAAGGCGTGGATTTGCCGCCCGGTGCGCGTTTTCATTATGTAAAGCGTGGGAATGTCCGATTACGTGTTATGCTGGCGGAGCCAAAGCGCGAGCATCCGCGCGGTAGTATTATCTTTCAGCCTGGACGTTCTGAATTTATAGAGAAATTTTTCGAGACCATTGAAGACTTAACAAAGCGCGGTTTTGTGGTCATTATATTAGACCCGCGCGGCCAAGGTCTCTCGACGCGATTGCTGGATGACCCCCTTAAAGGTTGGGTGCGAAGTTTCGATGATTATTGTGATGACTTGGCATTTATCACGGATGTTTTTAAAAATGACCTGCCCCGTCCGCACATTGTCATGGGGCATTCCATGGGCGGGACAGTGGGGTTGCAGACCATATTAAGCGGACGGCTCAATCCGGCGGCATGTGTTTTTACCGCGCCTATGTTGGAATTGCAGGATATGAGCACGCCTTTTATGTCAGAAATTGTGCGCTTTCTGTCGTGGATTGGTCTTAAATATAACCATTTGCCGTTTCAGGCGACCCGCAATGGGCAACCGCCGCCGTTTCGCACCAATAAGCTAACCAACGACCCCAACCGTTATCAGCTATGGGCGACGTATTTTGAAAATCATAAACGCTTGCGCATTGGCCCGCCAACATTTGGCTGGATTGCCGAGGCAATGAAATCTATGAAATTTATCCGTGATAATGCGGCGCATTTGAAAATTCCGGCATTGATTACCGCATGTGGTGCCGATGCCATTGTGACGCCCGCTTCAATCGAAGCTTTCGCGAAACAAGCGGGGGCAAAATTTGTCAACTTTCCCGGCTGTATGCACGAAATCCTGCTAGAAAAAGACGAGTTCCGCAATCAGTTCTGGGCAGCATTTGACGCATTTTTGCAAGAAAACGGACTGTAAACTTCCAGTTTAATTTGGCGAATTAGCCATCAAAATCAATACAGACATGTTTGCTGAGGGGAACCGACTGGCAGGATAGTACATAATTTTCCTGTATCTCTTCTGGCTCTAGGCCGTAATTGATAGCCATGTCGACCTTGCCTTTAGTAACCTTGGCGCGGCAGGTTGCGCAGACACCGCCTTTGCACGAGAACGGTGCGTCCAGACCAGCGGCCAGCACCGCCTCTAGGATAGAGGCATGTTCATTGCGGTAATCGATTTCGACCTTGCGCCCGTCCATAACCACGTTAATTTTGGCCTGAGCGGGTGCATTTTCGACCTTGCGGCGAGCCATTTCTGCGCCGACAAAAAACAGTTCACAATGGATATTGGCTTCGTCTATGTCCGCCGCTAATAAACTTTGACGGGCGCCGTCGACCATGGATTTTGGCCCGCAGAGGAAATAGTCGTCCACAGTTAAACCCGCAAAAACATGTTTATGCAAATACGCAATTTTCTCTGCGTCTATACGACCATTGAAAAATTCAATATCAACCGCTTGTCTTGTCATAAACATTTGCGCGGAAAAACGCCCCATATACAGGTTTTTAAGCGCTGCAATTTCAGCGCGGAACATAGTGTGCTCGGCGTCACGGTTCCCGTAATATAGGAAAAATTTGCTCGTGCTATCATGTGTTAAAACTGTGCGGATCATGGACATAATTGGTGTGATGCCGGAGCCTGCCGCGATACCCACATATGTTGCGCCGGACTTTGCGTCCAACGTAAACACACCGAGCGGTTTGGAAATTTCCAGCACATCGCCTGCTTTAAGCTGCGTATTGACATAGCTAGAAAATATTCCGCCGTCTATTTTGCGCACAGCAATGCGAAATACATCTTCGCTGGGTGCGGCGCAAAAAGAATAAGTTCGGCGTATATCCTCGGCGCCTATCTTTTTGCGCACTATAATGTGCTGCCCCGGCTTAAAAGTGAAAGCCTCTTTCAACGCGTCCGGCACGGCCAATGTAATCACCACGCTATCAGGTGTGAGCTTTTCTACATGTTCGACCGGAATTTTGTGAAATTTTGACATATTTACTTCCTAATGGCATTTGAAACGGTCAAATGGCTCCAGACAATCTTTGCAGCTATGAAATGATTTGCACGGGGTAGAGCCAAATGCGCTAATCAATTTAGTGTTGCCAGAACCACAGCGCGGGCAAGTTGGAGCATGGGCACAAGGTGGGTCGATACCATATTTGCGCAGTTTATCATGCGCTGCTTGGCTCATCCAATTTGTTGTCCAAGCGGGGGATAATTGGTTTTTAATGCCAACATCGCTATGTCCCGCCGCGTCTAATTTTTCCCGCACCATTTCGCTAATCACATCAGTGGCCGGACACCCCACATAGGTGGGGGTGATGATGATATTGGGCGGGGTGGTCTCTTCTATGCCGCGCACAATACCAAGTTCGACAATATTCACCACAGGGATTTCTGGGTCCATAATCTCGGCCATTAAGTTGAGCAAAGCTTTTTTGTCTACCATTTTAGACCCGGATAACGCAGTTGCATAAATTGCATGTCAGATAAAATATGTCCTAAATGATCTTGGTGCTGGCCTTGATAGCCGCCCAATATCATGCGCATGGTGCCTGGTGGTGTCAGCTCACCCGCTTCGGCGAGAACGGTTTTAATCTCCAATATCCAGTCTTTATATTCCGAAGTAAAATCAGCGGTTAAACCTGCCTCTACGGCATTTGCTATGATCGTGTCGCATTCAAACATTTCGCCCGTAAACCGCCATAAACATTCTAAAGCATCGACCATGCGGGCGCGGCTTTCTTCGGTACCATCGCCGAGCCTTAGAACCCAGGTTTTGGCAAAGCGGATATGATAGGCAATTTCCTTTAAGGACTTTTCGGCAATAGCGGCCAAAGTCTTATCATGAGAGCCGAGCAAAGCCTCATATTGTAATTTTTGCATGGTCGAGAATAAAAATTGGCGCAACATAATATGAGCAAAATCCACATTGGGTTGGGTCACGAGCAAGCAATTTGTATATTGTTCAAGCGGACGGGTCATAGCCAACACATCTATATTGGGCGCTAAATCCTCTAGGGTTAAAATATGTTCAAACAGTAATTTTGCTTGCCCAATCAAATCCAAAGCCATGTTGGTGAGGGCAATATCTAGCTCCATCTCAGGCGCGTGCCCGCACATTTCCGACAGGCGTTGACCGAGTATCAGCGCGTTGTCCGCCAGCCTGAGCATATAAATCGTTTCAGGTTTTTTCGGAATATCTGCGCCGATATATTTTTCTTGAACACCCATAGGCTACATATTCTTTATACCGTCGGGGACGGGGTAAAAAGTTGAATGACGGTAAATTTTATCATCAGCAGGGTCATATAACGCGCCGCTCTCTCGTGGATCAGACGCAATAA
>JALSHM010000015.1 GCA_026982235.1 Robiginitomaculum sp.
TTCATTACCGGGTCAGCACGGCCACCACCAAGAAACTGGAACCTGGCTCCCTATACCTCATAGATAGCGGCGGCCAATATGTGGACGGCACGACCGATATTACCCGCACCGTGCCCATTGGCAAACCAAGCCGCGAAATGCGCAAAAGCTTCACACTCGTCCTAAAAGGCCATATCGCTTTGGCCATGGTCCGCTTCCCCAAAGGCACGACAGGCCATGCTCTCGACGCCCTCGCCCGCATGTCTCTTTGGGCGCACGGGCTGGATTACGATCACGGTACAGGCCACGGCGTGGGTGCCTATCTCGGTGTCCACGAAGGCCCACAGCGTATCGCCAAAACCCCCAGCAGCATTCCCCTGGAACCCGGCATGATTGTTTCTAATGAGCCGGGCTATTACAAAGAAGGTGCCTTTGGCATCCGTATTGAAAACCTGCAATATGTCACCGAAGCCGCTCCCATAAAAGGCGGAGAGCGCGACATGATGGGCTTTCACACCTTGACCCTCGCCCCCATAGACCGAGAGCTTATTGACAAAGACCTGTTAACCCCCACAGAAATCAACTGGCTCAACGACTATCACAAACGCGTCCTAGCCGAAATAGGCCCACTCATAGACCACAAAGCCACCATATGGCTGATTCAAGCATGTGCGGAGATTTAATCCTTGTCACTTAACTGTTTTACCAACAAATCCTGCAAATAATCTGCAAGTTCGGTTACATCAAAATGGCCTTCACTCCATGCCTTATCAGCAGCTTTCAAAGCAGCATAATATGGTGCGCGGTTTTCTCTGATGCGCTCCGGGACAATTTTACGTCCTGGCAACAACCCGCCGTGACGCAAACACAACAAATAATAACATGCAGCACGAGCAGTTCTTCCATTTCCCTCAATGAATGGATGTATCCAGTTTAAACGCCATAATGCATAGGCGGGTATCAGAGTCGGGTGATTATCTGTATTCCAATTTTCATGAACGAAAGAAATAAATCTATCCATCCAATTATCAACTTCATTGAAATGTGGTGGAAGATGGGAGCCCACATAAATTGGCTCTTTTCTATAGCGTCCTCCAAACTGTGTAATATTTGCAACCGCCGTAAGGTTCAACGCCCAGAGCGTGTATTTGCCAAAAGCTTCTAGCCCCCGTAGCAAAGCAAGTTCGATACAATTTGTCAGTAAATCATACTACCGCAAAAGGTTTTGTTCCTGTACCCGTGTAAATAACTCCGGATTATCTTTCTCGCGAACAATCATTCGCAATTCCTCTTTTATCTACAAATTCGAATTGTACTTGAAGCCTTTTTCACGCTCTCCTTGGTAATAGAGCTTGACCCAAGAGCATTCCCAAAGGCAAAGCTAACACGTTGTTCGCGTAGCTGTGCGTCCGTTATTACAGCGCCCTTTGCCTTTTCTAGCAAATCTTGTAAATTTTTGTTCACCTTACTTGGTTTTAAAAACGGCTTGCGCTCTGCCATGATTCTTCCTCCGAATTTCAGCACTATTGTACATGCCCAAAAGTTCTTGACAAGTTAACTATTGAATAAATTCCAACCACTCAGCTTCGCTTAAGACCTTAACCCCAAGCGCCTCAGCTTTTTTCAGCTTGCTGCCTGCACCTGGCCCGGCCACCAGATAATCGGTTTTTTTCGAGACACTGCCAGAGACTTTTGCGCCCAAGCTTTGGGCTTTGGCTTTGGCTTCGTCGCGGGAGAATAGTTCGAGCTTGCCCGTAAACACGACGGTTTTGCCCGCAACAGGACTGTCCGTATTCGGCGCCACCGCGTCTATCACTTTAACCTCGGCCAGCAGCTCATTCACCACTTGCATATTTTGGGGCGCGTGCATGAAACCCAATAGCGCATTTGCGCAGGCTTCGCCGATACCGTCTATGGAGAGAAGTTCTGTGCGCGCGGCATCTTGGTTTTCCGCTGTCACTGCGCTTAAGAATTTATCGAAAGATAAATAATGTTTGGCGATTAAGTTAGAATTGCCGTGCCCCACATGACGAATACCAAAGCCGTATAGAAAACGATGAAATTCGATATTGCGCCTAGCGTTAATTGCTGCGAATAAATTGGCGGCGCTCTGTTCGCCCCATCCTTCCCAAGTCTCCAGTTTAATATCGCTATTGCGGGCTTCAAGGGTGAAGATATGGGCAGGTTCCAAAACCAGACCTTTCTCATAAAAAGCTTCAATTTGTTTTGCCCCCATACCGTCTATGTCATAGGCGCGGCGTGAGACAAAATGTTTTAAACTTTCAATGGCTTGCGCCGGACACTGCAAGCCATTTACACAGCGACGCACCACGTCACGATTGCCTTTATCGTCCACTTCTCGCACTGCGTCGGCGCCGCATATAGGGCAGGTTTTTGGCAGGGTGAATGCACCGGGTCGCCCCGCCCTGTCTGCGTCCAAAACCCTGAGCACTTGCGGGATAACATCGCCTGCGCGTTGGATTTCTACGGTATCGCCAATGCGCACATCCAAGCGTTTTATTTCGTCTTCATTGTGCAAGGTCGCATTGGAAACCACGACGCCGCCAACCGTGACGGGCTTGAGCCTTGCCACGGGCGTGAGCGCTCCGGTGCGGCCAACTTGCACGTCTATATCTTCGATAATCGTCGTGGCTTTTTCGGCTGGGAATTTGTGGGCAATGGCCCATCTTGGGGCGCGGGATACAAAACCCAAGCGCTCTTGTAGAGCCAAATCATTGACCTTGTAAACCACTCCGTCAATATCATATCCAAGGCCACTGCGCTTGGCTTCTATCATCTGATAATGGCTTATCATTTGCTCTGAATTATCACAAACCTGCATCAGATCATTAACGCTAAACCCCCAGTCTTGAAACTTTAGCACCGCACCCATTTGCGTATCGGATATGGGCGCACTGATTTCGCCCCAAGCATAGGCGAAGAATTTCAAAGGGCGGCTGGCGGTGACGGACGGATCTATTTGGCGTAAGCTACCCGCCGCCGCATTACGCGGGTTTTTATAGGGTTCTTTGCCTGCATGTTCTTGGGCGGCATTCATGGCGTCAAAATCTTCATGGCCGATATAGACCTCACCGCGCACTTCCAACACGTCCGGCCAGCCGGAGCCAGCGAGTATGTGCGGTACGTCTTTCAAGGTACGGATATTGGCGGTTATATCTTCTCCTTCACGGCCATCCCCTCGTGTTGCGGCACTGACCAATTTCCCGTTTTCATAGCGAATTGACGCGGATAAACCGTCAATTTTGGGTTCTGCAGTAAAGGCGAGCGGTGCGTCCTTATCCATACTGAGAAACCGCCTGACCCGTGCCGCAAAATCTTTGACATCGCCCGCATTAAAAGCATTGTCCAGCGATAGCATCGGCACGGCATGGGTAATTTTGCCAAATTTCCCCGATGGCTTAGCTCCCACATTTTGGCTCGGGCTGTCTTTGGTTGCCAGCTGCGGAAATTGGGCTTCAAGCGCCAATAATCGTTTGCGCAGCGCATCATACGCCGCATCATCAACAATCGGTGCATCTTGCTTATAATAGGCATCATCGTGAATACGGATTTCTATGGCGAGCTTGTGATGTTCCCGCTTTGCTTGGGCTAAGGATATTTCACTCATGATGACTGCATCAATTTGCGCGCCGCCGCTCTGGCTTCGTCTGTGACATGTTCCCCGGCCAACATACGGGCGATTTCTTCGGCACGGGTCTCGGGGGCGAGGGTCACCACATGGGTCAAAGTATTGCCCGCTTTGCTGGATTTACTGATCAGGATTTGGTGATCGGCACTCGCCGCGACTTGCGGGGAATGGGTGACGACCAATACTTGCGCCCCCCCCTTATCGCTATCCGACAAGCGCGACAATCTGCGCCCAACCGCATCAGCAACTGCCCCGCCAACCCCTTGGTCAACCTCGTCGAATATCATGACTTTTTGCGCTTTACCGTCCATAGCTGTCGCCAGCGCCACTTTAATGGCCAGCGCAAAGCGTGCCAGTTCACCGCCAGAAGCGATTTTTTCCAAAGGCCCAATGGGTGTACCCGGATTGGTCGAGACCAAAAACCGTATCTGGTCGCGCCCAGTCGGGCCGTCGTCTACGGGGCTTATTTCCGTGATAAATTGCGCCCGTTCCATTTTTAGGGGCGGTAATTCCGCCACCACCATTTTATCCAGCTTGGCTGCCGCCTTTTTACGGGCTTTGCTCAGTTTTGCGGCTATAGTGTCGTAACCGCTCTGCGCTTTTGCGAGATTGGCTTCTGCCTGTGCCAAATTTTCGCCATAGCCATCCAAAGCCAATAATTCGTCCCCGAATTTTTGCCGCAAATCCTGTAAACCGTCCACATCTACATCATATTTCCGCGCCGCCGCCCGCAGAGCGAACAAGCGTTCTTCCAGCGCTTCCAGACGACCTGGTTCAAATGTAAAGCTATGTGCCGCATCGCTCACGGCAGTGCGAGCTTCGTCCAGCTCCAGCATTGCTTTCTCCAGTGCCCCGCTAGCCGCTTGCAATGCCGCTCCTGCAGAACTGCTATTACTTCCTTTGGCATCCCCTATCTTGCCGCGCACCCGTTCCAGCCCCGCCAAAGCCTGACCGATACGGCTTTCATATTCTCCGTCATCGCCTAGCGCTTCGCTGGCCGCCCTTAATTCACCGAGCGCACCTTCCGCATGTTGTAAAAGCTTGCGTTCAGAGGCTAATTCGGCGTCTTCCCCTGGCTTGGGTGCCAGGCGATCCAATTCGCCAATCGCATGTTCAAAAAACGCACGGTCATCGTCTGATTTTGCTTGGCGGGATTGAAGCGCTTGCAGCGCATTGGCCGCTGTTTTCAAACTTGTATAAGCTTCCGCGCACGCGCCCAATAGAGCCTCATGGCCACCAAATCTATCGAGCTGTCCTTGGTGGGTGGTCGGGTCGAGCAAGCCGCGCCCGTCGTGCTGGCCGTGAACTTCGAGGAGGGCACCGCCAATTTCACCGAGTAATTTTACGCTAACAGGCGCATCATTGATATAGGCCTTAGAGCGCCCCTCAGCCGTTATAGTGCGGCGCAGGACAATATCTTCGCGTGGGTCGAAATCTATGTCGGCTTGCTCCAGCATGTCCCAAACCCTGTGATCGTTTTCAAAAGTGAAACTGGCACTACATTGTGCCTTGGCCGCGCCAGAACGCACTAATCCCTTATCAGACCGCGCACCTGTGGCCATACCGAGTGCATCTAATATAATGGATTTACCCGCCCCCGTCTCTCCGGTCATAGCGGTAAGACCAGCGCTTAATTCAAGATCAAGTGCTTCGATAAGAACAACATTGCGAATGGAAATTTCGCTGAGCATAACTCCCCCGCGCCCTGAATTTTACCTAAACGGCTAGAACAAACGCTCTTTCAAACGACGCCAATAGCCGCGCTCACGTTCCACTTTTAGTTCTTCGTGCAAATCTACGCCATATTTCGATAGTAAATTATAGCTCTCATAATACCAATCACCACTTGGGTAATTATAACCCAGAACCGATCCCACCCGTTTGGCCTCGCCAATTAAACCCAGCGAAACATAGGCCTCAACAAGGCGGTGCAGAGCCTCCTCCACTTGGGAAGTGGTATCATATTTTTTGACCACATTATTAAACCGCCCAATAGCCGCTAATTGTTGCCCCGCCCGCAGATAATAGCGGCCAACATCCATTTCTTTACCGGCCAAATGGTCGTGGGTGAGTTCCAATTTAAGACGGGCATCACGGGCATAATCAGAATCTGGATAACGGCGGACAACTTGTTGCAAGGAGGATTCCGCCAAGACCGTCGTACCTTGATCCCGCCCCACATCAAAAATTTGCTCATAATGGCAAATGGCAATCAGATAATAGGCATAGGGTGTAGATTCGCTCCCTGGGTGCAAGCCGATAAACCGCTGCGCACCCGCTATGGCTTCATCATAATTACCCGATTGGTAATGGGCAAAGGACGACATCAGCATCGAACGACGCGCCCAGCGCGAAAAGGGATGCTGGCGCTCAACTTCATCAAAGAACAATATGGCCTCATCCCAACGCTTTGCATCCATACGGTTGAGTGCTTGCGTATATAGATTTTCCGCCGGGCGCTCTACATAGGCGAGTTTAACTTTTTGCTTCTTGGCAAATGTCGAGCAGCCACTCAACAGCACACCCGTTATGAGCAAAGCAAGCGCACTGCGCACAAAACGACCGGAAACAGTTAAAGACTTCATAGTTTGGCTCTCGTTGTATTATCTTCATTATACCAAGGTGCTTCATACGCACCAAGACCAGATTCTTGGGCTTAGGTCAAATAAAATAGCATTAAGGTTACGAAAGACAGCTTCTATAGTGCTGGCACAGCTTCTTCAAGTCTTGATACGCCTGATGTCACACTCTCTGGTAAAGATTTTGCAGTTGCTAAATGGGCAAATTTCCAAGCATTTTCATCGGCAAATAAGGCCAACAACAATTGGTGATTTAACGCATGTCCTGCCCGTACTGTTGTCACACGCCCTAAAAGCGGCCCGCCCACATACATATCGCCCAAAAGATCCAGTGCTTTATGGCGGACAAATTCGTCTGAATAGCGAAGGCCGCCCGGATTTAGGACTTTGTCACCGTCTACGACGACCGCATTATCATAAGACCCACCCAGGCTAAGACCCGCCTCACGCAAAGCCACGACCTCATGGGCGCGGGCAAATGTCCGTGCAGACGCAAGGCGGTGACGAAAGGCTTTCACATCAGGTTCAAT
>JALSHM010000016.1 GCA_026982235.1 Robiginitomaculum sp.
GTGGACACCGTGCTTGGTACTGAGCTCGGCCAGCGTCAATTCTTCGCGGATCGCATCGAGCGCCACACGGGCTTTAAACTCTGCTGAATGTCGTTTCCTTTTGGTCATTGTAAATCGTCCTTTTTAAAGTACAATTCACCTTAACACATGGTCCAAATCATAGGACCACCTCTAACCCCATGAAACCAATCATAGTTTTATATCGCCATACTTGATTGAAGCTGACGGCTTAAAAGATCGACATTTAGTTATTAACAAAGTAACAAAACCAAATAGCATTGCTCGCAAAGTCACAACTGGTGTACAGATGCTTGATGATGGGCATATTACATTTACACAAGAAGAACAAACAGAGTTTCTCAAAAAGGAGCCAAACGCCAAAAAGTGGTTCAGAAAATATTATGGTGGCGATGAATTCATCAATGGTGAATATAGATGGATTTTATACTTAAAGGACATTCCGCCAAATGAATTGCGAAATCTACCATTAGTAAAAGAACGGGTTTCCCGTGTTGCTGCATTTAGAAATGCTAGTTCCAGACCAGCAACAAACAGTCTTCCTCCAACTTTAATAGGCGTGGACAATCGCCTTGGCGAGAAATATTTGGTTGTTCCCAATACGAGTTCCGAACGTAGGGACTATATTCCAATAGGATGGCTAACACCAAATGTAATTGCCAACCAGAAACTAAGAATATTACCAAATCCAACAAAGTGGGAATTCGCCATCCTAACCTCCGCCATGCACATGGCATGGATGCGGACAGTGACGGGGCGGCTTGAAAGCCGTTACATGTATTCCGTTGGCGTGGTCTACAACACATTCCCGTGGCCGAACCTTACGGACAAGGCCAAAGCAATTCTGACCAAAACCGGGCAGGCTATTTTGGATGCGCGGGCTGAGTGGCCGCAGGCGAGCCTCGCGGATTTATATGATCCGGACGCCATGCCCGCAAATCTGCGCAAAGCCCATATTGCGAATGACAAGGCGGTGGATAAGCTCTACCGCACCAAGAAATTCGACAGCGAGCGCGAGCGGGTCGAGCATTTGTTTATGCTCTATGAAGAGCTTACCGCTCCCATGCTCGCCGCGAGCGTCCCCAAAAAACGCCGTGCCCGTGCACGGAAGGTGAAGTGAGCATTTCTCCTTCCCCCGTTTACGGGGGAAGTGGGCGCGTCTTCGCGCTCGATGGGGGCTCGCCGCTCTTGCGGCGATACGGTGGTGTAAATAATAAAATAAACTCAGTTGCGGGCAAGAGCCTGCGCCCCCATCGCCTACGCTACGCTTCGGTATTTCCCCCGTGAAAACAGGGGAAGGGGAGAGTTTCCAAATTAGGGTGCGGTTTCTAATTTTTGTGCTTATCTATCCATTATCAGATTTAAACGGTGCGTTATCGCCCACACTCAAAGGACTAAGACCATGACCAAAACAGCTAAAACCACTAAAAAAGCAGAAACTACCAAAACCAGCTTGGTTTCAAACCTCAAAACAAATTTAAAAACTCCGGCGATTGTTCGCAAAGGTTTTCGGGCTTATGTAGGCATGTTTGGTGCGGCTTATGAAGCTGCCCAACCTGTTTTCGAAAAAGCCGTCAAAAACTATGACGATTATGCGGCACGCGGTGAGAAATTGGAAACACTTGCCACCACATATGCCAAAGATACCCGTAAATCCGTAACTGAATTTGCCAAAGCCCGTTTTGAAAAACGTAGAAAACAGCTTCGCGCTATCGTGCCCGGTGCCGCACCCCAAGGGCACTCGTTACACAGCGCCAATGATCGCGTGCAAGAGCTGGAAGCTGAAATTGCCAAACTCAACAAGAAAATCGCTTCTAAAGCAAAAACGGCAGCAAAGAAAGTTACTAAAAAGGCTGCCTAATTTGTGACTTTTGTCGCAAAATGTGGCAGAACTGAACGCTTAAACGGCTTTGCTTTCCCCCAAAAACACAAGCCGTTGACTGAAAAAGGCGCTCCCATCACCTGCAAAAGGTCGGCGGAGCGCCTTTTTTGTAGCAATTTACGGGCAGTTTAAGTGAATCTAATGGATTTATAGTGCAGGGTCTGGCATAATAATCAGAAAACGGGAGAGATAGGCATGTCTAAACAAATAGAAGACCTAGAGAAAAAAGCGGCGCAATCGACAACGGCGGTCAATAATATGATTGGCATTAGACGCGGCGAATTGCTGAAATCTGCCGGCGTATTGATTGGACATGCCCTCAAACAGCCGGCGCCCTTTGCTAAAAATCTAAAAGAATACGGCAAGGAAGTCGTGAAAATCGTCAAGGGTGAGAGCGAATTGGCGCCTGAGCGTCGCGACCGCCGTTTCATGGATCCGACCTGGCGCTATAACCGCTTGTATAAAGCCGGTCTGCAAAACTGGTTAGCCGCCCGCAAGGGCTTTGAGGGGTGGATAAAAGATAGCGGTATATCCGACGAAGACCAAGCGCGGTCTCGCTTTTTGCTGGATATTCTTGCGGATAGCTTTGCCCCGACCAATACTTTGCTCGGCAACCCAGCGGCCATGAAGCGGCTCTACGAATCGGGTGGTATGTCTGTGGTTAAGGGTGTGCAAAATGCCTATAAGGATTTGACCACGAATGGGGGTATGCCGTCCATGGTCGACAAATCCAAATTTGAGGTTGGGAAAAATCTGGCCATGTCCGAAGGCAGTGTGGTGTTTAAAAACGAAATGCTGGAAATCATTCAATACAAGCCCCTCACCGACCAAGTTTACAAGACGCCGTTGGTTATCATTCCGCCCCAGATCAATAAATTCTACGCCAATGACCTCTCCGCCCATAATAGTGTCATAAAATATTTCGCTTCCCAAGGTTATCAGATGTTCGCGGTCAGTTGGCGCAATCCAAGCCGTCAGCATTCTCATTGGGGGCTAGAGAACTATGTGCAATCGCTCATTGAGGGCACAGATGTGGTGATGAAAATCACCAAGTCTAAGAAAATTAACGTCTCTGGCGCTTGTTCAGGCGGGGCGACTTTATCTTTATTTCTCTCCGAACTTGCAGCGCGGGGCGATACGCGGGTCAACTCCTATACTTTGATGGTATGTGTGCTAGACCCCAAGAAAACCGATAGCGATGTTGGCTTGTTTGCCAGTGATGCAGGTATTGAAGCCGCGCGAAAAATGTCGCGCAGGAAAGGCATATTGCCCGGGGAGGATTTGGCCAAAGTCTTTGCCTGGATGCGGCCCAATGATTTGATTTGGAATTATGTGGTCAATAATTATCTACTGGGTGAAGACCCGCCAGCATTTGATATTTTGTATTGGAATGCCGATACAACCAACCTGCCCGCACAGCTTCATTCTGATTATCTGGATATGTTCGCCGACAAGCGCTTTATTGCCGTTGACGAAAACCAAGGTAGTGGTGTTGAATTTATGGGGCACGAGATAAATCTCAAAAAAATCAAAGTCGACGGCTATATGCTGGCCGGGGTGACCGACCATATTACGCCGTGGCGGGCCAGTTACCGCAATACGGCTTTGTTTGGCGGCAATGTTGAGTTTGTCTTGGCCTCCAGTGGCCATATCCAGTCGCTCTTGACCGCGCCGGGCAATCCAAAAGCGAAATTTTTCACGGGCAAGAAAATTGAAGAAACCTGTGATGAATGGATTGAAGGGGCTGAGGAAAACGCAGGCTCTTGGTGGCCGCACTGGGATAATTGGTTGAAACAGCGTTCCGGAGAGCTTAAACCTGCCCCTCGCAACCAAGGCAATAAATCATTTCCGCCCCTGTGCAAAGCACCGGGCGAATATGTGTTCACTTAGATAATAAAATAGATAGAAAGCCTCACCATGCCTGATACATTTCCTGCGGATACACAGCACAATATCCCGCGTATCCGTTTTATCAAAGTCGGCAACCAAAAACTTCGGACTGCGGTCTGGAAGGGCACGGACAAAGGTGCGGGCAAGCGCACGCCTTTGTTGTTCTTTAACGGCATTGGGGCGAATTTGGAAATTGCCCAAGCCTTTGCTGATAAGTTCACCGGACGCGACATCATCACCTTTGATATGCCGGGCATTGGCGGTTCACCTGACCCGGTTATACCTTACCGTCCGTGGTGGGCGGCCAAGGCGGCCAAGCAAATCCTCAAAGAAAACGGCTATGATGAGGTTGACGTTCTGGGTGTGAGTTGGGGCGGCGGTATGGCACAGCAATTTGCTTTCCAATACCCAAAAATGACCAAGCGTCTGGTTCTGTGTGCGACGGCGCCGGGTGTAACTATGGTGCCGGGCGATGTCCGCGCCATCACCAAAATGGGTTCGCCCAAGCGCTATAAAGACCGGGAATTTCTCAAACAACATTTCGAGACCCTGTACGGGGACGGCCCTGACGGTGCGGGCATGTTCGCAGAACATATGATAGCACCGAGCCTTAAGGGCTATTGGTTCCAGCTTTTGTGCATGATTGGCTGGTCGAGCCTACCGCTGTTGCCATTCTTAAAAATGCCAACACTTATTATAGCCGGAGACCGGGATCATATTGTGCCATTGGCCAATGCAAAAATCCTCAAATTCATGATTAAGGATTCCCGCTTGCACGAATTTGAAGACGCGGGGCATTTATTCTTACTGACCAAGCGCGATGAGAGCGTGCAAATTATTCGTGATTTCTTTGATGAGCCAGAAGTGGCACTGCCGCCGCGCAAGAAACGTAAATTAAAGAAATTGCGCACCAAGCCTGCCGCAGCTTAACCCGACAACACAGGAGACCTTTATGTCCGACAAGAAAAACAAATCAGCAAATAAGAGTACTGACACCGCCCGCAAAATCTGGCTGGCGGGTATTGGCGCCTATGGCCGCGCCTTTAGTGAGGTGCAAGAGGGTCTGTCTAAAGCCAGCAAAAGCACCTCTAAAGTGTTCGACGAATTGGTGCAAAAAGGCGAGGTTTTGGAAACGGTTGTCACCCATAAAAGCAAAGAGGCTTTCGAGAAAGTCAGTGATAAATTTGGCGATACAATTGGTGATGGCTTTGATATGGACGAACGCATCGCCAAAATGCGCGCCCGGCTAAAACGCGGTGGTGATGATAACGATATGGAAGAGCGTTTAGAGGCTATCGAAGCCAAGCTCGATGAAGTGTTAACATTGCTCAAGCCTAAAAAAGCGGCGGCTAAGAGAAAGCCAGCATCCAAGAAAAAACCTGCCCCGCGCAAAAAAACAGCCCCAAAGAAATAGGCGACAGACTGAATGGCGGTGCGCTCCAAAACCAAAGAAAAAATTCTCCGCACCGCGCTTGCCTTGCTCAATAATGAGGGCGAGATAAATATCAGCTCCGTCGATATTGCTGCCGTTATGGAGATTAGCCCCGGTAATCTCTATTATCATTATAAGGGCAAAGATGTCATCATTGCCGAACTGTTTTCTGATTTCGAAAGCGAGCTGCGGCAAGTCCTAGCCGCGCCAGTGAACAAACCCATGGCGCTGGAGGACAACTGGATTTATCTCTATATCATCTTTGAAGAGATCAATGATTTCCGGTTTTTCTTCCTCAATCTCACTTCAATATTAGAACGCATCCCAGAGTTAAAACCAAAATTCATGCGCCTATTATCGCTCATGCAAAACACATTCGAGCGTCTCCTGTCCGGTCTTGAAGCCAGCGGCCATCTGGGCTTTCGCACCGGCGAAAAACAAATCTTGTCCGAACGCCTCACCGCCCATTTCACCTATTGGCTGCCCTATGCCAATTTGCGCGGGCTAAGGGGCTCCCCCAAAACCATAATCCACGAAGGCGTCTACGCCGCCCTCACCCAAATCACCCCCTACTGGGGCGCGAGGTCCGAACCCTATGCAGCCCTGCTTAAGGATTTTCTGGACGAGCAGGTGGGATAAGTATGAAAATAACCCCTTGACGCCATGGGAAAACTCGCGCATTTTATAACTTCATCAAGACCAGTGGAGGGATAGGCCCTTTGAAGCTGGAGCAACCGACGAAATGTGAAGACATTTTGGAAAGGTGCTAAGTCCTACGGTAGGCCATTTCATTGGCCGCTGACAGATGAGGAAAGAGCAAGCCGCGCCCCATAGGGATTAGGCAGATGCTTTTACTTATTCCTGTTACATACCGTTTCTTAGTTCCGTGCTCTGACCTTCGTTTCTGTGAGATGAATACAGGAGCGCCCTATGGCACAAGATGTAGAAATTGGTTTAGGTGATTTTGCCCTTGAGAGTGGAGGCGTGCTTGAGGGTGATATTGTGCGCGGGCGGCTTTACGGTACACAGAAGACTATGGCTGGTGCGCCTTTGGTCGTGGTGCCGGGCGGTATATCAGCGTCGCGGTTTGTGGCCGACGGTGTTGACGGCAAGGACGGCTCTGGGGGCTGGTGGTCGGATATGATTTATCCCGGCGGGCCGATTGATTTAAACCATGTGCAAGTCTTGGGTTTCGACCCGGCGCCAAATAGCAAAAACGCTGAACAGCGCCATAGGATAACCACGCAAGACCAAGCCAAGCGGCTCGCGGCCTTGCTGGATCATTTAAAGGTCGCGCGCGTCCACAGTATTATCGGCATGAGTTATGGCGGCATGATTGCCTTGGCCTTTGCCCAAGATTACCCGCAGCGGGTAGAGAATTTATGTGTGTTTGGGGCGGCTCATCGGCCTTGGCCTATGGGGGTTGCCCTGCGCGGCATTCAGCGCCGTACCATTGATATGGCGGCGAAACTCGGCCAGCCATTAGAGGGCTTAAAACTGGCGCGGGAACTC
>JALSHM010000017.1 GCA_026982235.1 Robiginitomaculum sp.
CTCAACCCAAATATTACGGCCATCAAAAGTGCGTAATTGGTAGTCAACTTGGTATTTGGCACCGTTCCAACTCAGGGAGGCCAAGGCCTGCTTACGGGCGGTTTGGGCATCATCGCACAAGCGCTCAACAAATCCGGCCTCGCTGCGGGGGATGTCCTCGGTACGTGAACACAAAAGCCGGGCGGCAAGTTTATCATCCGTCCAAGTAAATTTTCCACCCCCGTCACTGCATTTCCACCGATAGGCAGACGCACCCAATAAAGAAATAACCTCTTGCTCGGTACGGCGGCCCGCGCCTAAATGCTCATCACTATTTAAAAATTCGGCGTTCATAATCATTCTCTCAGTGTCGCAGACCATGTTTCAGGACACTCCAACCCCTTGCTCCATATATATTTTCCTACGCCAATCTATATATTACAAGAATTGCCTTAATAAATCGATACCAAAACCGTTAATCGCCAAACCCGTCGGAAACCGCAAAATCACGGCGTGCGCTGGCAATTGTCACCATAAACCCAGCCATAACATCCATCAATGCCATAAGCATAATCAAGAAAAACACCGAGGTTGCGAAGGCTTCAAACATCAAAAATTCCACCAAACAGATAATAAATAGCACCATGGAAAACGCATGATTCATAACGGCTGCACGGCCTATGCCTGTGGATTTCAGAAGTTCAAAAAATAGCATGATTAAGGATAATGTGAGCAATCCATGACCTGGCGTAATCACCCAATCAGCTCCGCTAGCCATATGAACGGACTGAAATGGTTCGTTCAGGCGCATCCGCACTTGTTCAGCGCTGGCAAATGTAGCGCCTGCCCATGCCATAATATTGTAAATAACTATGGGAACAATCATCAATGGTAATACGGTAAACAGACCCATTGTCTTTCCAATACAGGGGTTAGTGCAAGTTCAGCTAACCCCTATTGTGGTGCGGACGTACTTAACAAATACTTAAAGAACCGCCGAAATGCACGCGGCAAGACGGTCTATGGTCTCCATTTTTGCGCCGGCAATATTGATACGGCCTGAATTAAGGAGGAAGACCGAATATTCGCTACGCAGTTTCTCGGCCTGTTCTGGGGTAACGGGTAAAAGCGAAAACATACCTTTTTGAGCCGTAATAGCTGCGGCCATTTGCCCATTAGTGTTTGAGCTAGCCTGCGCCAACAAAGCATCACCAAGCGCAGTGCGCAAGCCGTTCATCCGCACGCGCATGTCCTCCAGTTCGGCTTTCCAATCAGCGTTCAGTTCCGGGTCAGCTAGTATTTTCGCAACCAGAGCCGCGCCATGGTCTGGCGGCATGGAGATCATCCGGCGCGTGGTCAGGCCAATTTGACCATTTGCTAGCTCGGCGTCCGCAGGCGTGGCACATAGGGCAGCGACAAGGCCAACGCGTTCCTTATATAGGCCAAAATTTTTCGAGCATGATGCTGCAAGCACAAGTTCGGGAAATTTATCCGCCAACAAGCGTAGCCCAAAGCTGTCTTGCTCAAGGCCGTCTCCCAATCCCGCATAGGCTATATCAACAAATGGAAGGAGGTTTTTCTCTAGCATTAAATCGGCTATGACCTGCCACTGGGCTTCGCTAAGGTCGGCACCTGTGGGGTTGTGGCAGCAACCGTGCAGTAAAACCGCATCCCCCGCCTTGGCATGGTTGCGCAATTCCGCACACATATCGTCAAAATCGATACGCTGGGTTTGCTTATTATAATAAGGATAGCCTTTGATCTGCAATCCAGTTGAGCCAATGAGGGGTTGATGATTAGCCCATGTGGGTGTGCTAACCCAAATGGTTGCGGCAGGATTAGCCAGTTTGATAAGCTCTGCGCCAATCCTAAGCGCACCGGAGCCGCCTGCCGATTGCGCCATAGCCAAACGACCAGATGTCACAGCCTCACTATCCGCGCCGAACATAAGCTTAGAGAACAAGCTATTGAAAGCTGGATTGCCATGAATGCCAATATATTTTTTAGATGTCTCTTCGGCCAATAAGCGGGTTTCGGCTTGCTTGACCGCCCGCATGACCGGGGTTGCCCCTGTCGGGTCTTGGTAAATGCCAACCCCCAAATCAATTTTATTGGGGCTAGTATCAGCCGCCGCCAATTTTATCATACCAACAATGGCGTCAGGCGGGGTTGGGCTAAGGGTTTCAAACATGGCGCTCTCCTTAATCATGCCAAAGTCTCGCTAACTGATTCCACCACCAATGAAAAGACGTAATTTGTCACATTTTACAAATTCGTATTTTTCCCTTTGCAATATGACGCTTAACCCTTATGGTTTCGCAAAATTAAACAAAATGGGGAATATATCCGTGGAAAAATTCAATGAATTTGTTGCCATGTTGGCAGATGATTATTTTTGGGGTTCAGTCAATTCAATCTTTGGTATCAATATACCGCTACTTGGCGATCTGCCTATCGTCGCTATTCTCTTGCTTGGAACGGGTATATATTTGACAATTTTATTGCGCTTCATGCCCATCTTAAAAATTCCTGCCGGGTTTGCCTTATTGTGGAAGGGTCGCAAGTCCGGCAAAGGCGAGGAAGGGCAAATTACGCCTTTCGCCGCACTGATGACGGCCTTATCCTCTACGGTCGGTACAGGCAATTTGGCAGGTGTTGCAACAGCCATTACGCTGGGCGGCCCTGGCGCTATTTTCTGGATGTGGATGACGGCTCTTGTCGGCATGGGAACAAAATACGCCGAATCATTATTGGCCGTGCGTTACCGTGAAGTTGACGAAGAGGGCAATTTCAAAGGCGGGCCTATGTATTATATCAAGAACGGCCTTGGTCCAAAATGGAAATGGCTCGCCATTATTTTCTCAATTGGCACGCTCGCAAGCGCAGTCGCAGCCGGCAATATGGTGCAGTCAAACGGCATTGCAGATGTTGTCAATCAAAGCTTTGGCGTACCGCGCGTGGCCACCGGGTTTATTTTAGCTGCCCTCGCTTTTGTCGTCATTATTGGTGGGATTAAAAGTATCGGAAAATTTGCCTCTAAATTGGTGCCGTTCATGGCCTTTGGTTATGTCGCCGCCGCAATTATTGTACTGATTTTAAATGCCTCGGGTATCCCGGATGCATTTAGATTGATTTTCTCTAGCGCCTTTAGTGGCACTGCCGCAACAGGCGGTTTCTCAGGCGCAATTGTTGCCTTGGCCATCCGTGCCGGTATTGCGCGCGGCTTATTTTCCAACGAAGCCGGGCAAGGGTCTGCGCCAATTGCCCATGCAGCCGCTAAAACCAAAGATCCGGTTCAACAAGGCACTATCGCCATGCTCGGCACATTTATTGACACCATTGTGATTTGTACGATGACCGCACTCGTTATTTTAACGGTAAAGGGCAATTTCACCGCAGAGGTAGGCGGCGTCAGCCAAGCGGTAGATTTCGCCTGGCAATCCAACCTTGAGGGGGCGCGGATTACCTCTGCGGCTTTTGCGGCTGGTATCCCCGGTGGTGGCTTAATCATTACATTTGCCCTCATGGTTTTTGCCTTCACCACTATTTTAGGCTGGTCATATTACGGTGAACGGGCAATCTCGTTCTTGTTTGGCGAAAAAGCCGTGTTACCCTTTCGGGTTGTCTGGTGCTTCTTTACATTCGGCGGTGCTTTGCTGGCGGTAAAATCCGTTTGGAAACTGGGAGATATTGGCAATGCTATGATGGCCACACCAAACCTGATAGCCGTACTGCTTCTCTCTGGGGTCGTGCTATCTATGACGCGCGGCGGCTCTTATAAGCGCAAAATTCAGCCCCACGACGAAAGTGCCCATGCCAAAGGCTTGCACAATGTTGACGGGGAAGCCTAGAGTATCCGTTTTAATCAAGCAAAACAAAAGCCCGCTCATCTGAGCGGGCTTTTTTAGTGCATAAGGATATGGGTTATTGCACAGGTTTATTGGTACCGTAATAATAAGTCCTACTGGTTTGCGTAGTGGTGGTCTGCCCACTTCCAGACTGTTCTCTTGTCCTATAAATTATCGGAGCTGTGCCTGTGCTATAATTATGGGATGTAGAAGAGCTTGAACCATAGGTTATGGGAGCGGAGTTGGTTTTATATCCACTCTTGGAATACCTAGAACCATATCCTGTCTGCCTTTGAACCACCCCAGATACCCCAACCGTACCTGGTCTGCACACGACCCTACGCCATTCATAGCGCTCGGACTGCACCAAGGTACGTTTATTCACACTGCCATATTTCGCAGGCACATTGACCATATGCTCGCCGCCCGGATTTACCACATCTTCAACGGTGATGCTTTTATATTCTGCGGGGATTGGTATTTCTCGCACACTGCCAGGTTCTGCAACCACTTGCTTGTTGATACTGGTGTATTTAGCCGGAACGGGTATGCGCCGAACTTGGCCAGGTGATGTCATAACTTTTCTATTAAAGCTCACGCTCTCACCGGGTTCTTCAACTAGGCACCAAATTTCACAAGTCGGACCGCAATGGGTTGCAGGTAATTGTGAGGTGAAGCTCGTCACATTTGCGCCCGAATAATTTCCGCTAGAATATCCGGTGCGGCGACGGTCATCGGCGGTGCCGTGGATCTTATATCCTTGCGCCCGCAGACGTCCGGGATTGCCCCGTTTCCAAATCAAACGCGGGGCAGAAGTCTGAATAGTTTCGGTCACTGTGCGAAACTGCGGCGGTGTCACGGATAGTTTATCATAGGCAGGCCGCACCATTATCTGTTCGGACACAGTCTTATAGCGCGGTTGGCGCACTTCATAGCGGACGCTAGCCTCCTTGGTCAGCACTTGTTCTTGGCGCTTGGCCAGTTGTGGTTGGCGCACTTCTATGCGCGAATAGGCTTCTTCAACCATGACATTTTCGGTCGATATTGCATATTGCGCCGGAATTTCCACGCGGGCATAGCATTCCCCCGCTACGGCACCCGACGGCACTAAATCAGGCTCCCATGTAGGTAATGTAGCCTGCCCTGCTAGGGCGGCAGAACTGATGCCCACGCTAAGTAATAATATACTCGTGGTCGTTATTGCTGTGTTTCTTGATGTCATGTCCCACTCCTTTGTACCTTGCCCCCGCTTTGATGTTAACCATAAAGACTGCTGCAAGGCGGGGTCAATCCAAATGTGCATAAAATCACCATCCTTGCGAAGGCCATTTGAATATTTCACTATATGAGAGAGTTTTAGTTATGGAATCGCCCTTTTAGGTGATTTTTTGAACAAGCCGTGATAATATCGCCCACGCCACTAAGGCCAGAAAGGCACCACTAGCATTAGCTAAGCCGTCCAATATATCGGTCGCCCGCCCCGTTGGCATCAAGCCCTGCAACACTTCGATGACCAAGCCAAATACGCATAGCCCGAGCCAAATACTGACTGGTTTTATGCTTGGGAATGCGGGTAATGTAGCTATGCCTAACCCCGCATAAGCCGCAACATGCAAGATTTTATCCATATTATTGACCGTCAAACTCGGCTGTGCTGGTATTAGCGAACTTACTGTAATTATGACCGCCAACCCAAAGGCCAGACCCGCGAAAGCGACATGTATTTTGGGATTGAACGTCCTATAAATCATTTGATTACCCATCATTATGTCCCCTACATTTCACGCCATGATTTCATTAGTATATCAATGTCAAATATGGCATCATTATGTTGAAATAATACCAAAATAAAGGAATAATTATGCATCTGCTTGACCCTAAACAAATCGCCGAAGACCTGCCCGGTTGGAGCGGCGGCGATGACTTTATCACCAAGGTTTTCCAGTTCAAAGATTTTGCCCAGGCTTTCGGTTTCATGAGCGAAATTGCCGTGGTCGCCGAAGCTATGAACCATCACCCACAGTGGTATAATGTATATAACCGCGTTGATGTCACCCTGACTACTCATGATGCAGGCGGGTTGACGGAAAAAGACGTGACCTTGGCCAAACGTATGCAACAGGCGGCTGGCGAAGATTAAAGTGAACAATATTGTCACCAGGTTTGCCCCCTCGCCCAGTGGCTATCTCCACCTTGGACACGCGGCCAGCGCCGCCAAAGCGTTTGGTTTTGCCCAAGAACACGCAGGGACGTGTTTGCTGCGCATAGAAGATATAGACACCACCAGATGCAAACCGGAATTTGAGCAGGCAATCTATGAAGATCTGACGTGGCTGGGTTATACATGGCCCCAACCCGTGCGCCGCCAAACCGACCATATGGACGCATATACGCATGTAATCGAAAAACTGCGGGGCATGGGATTGGTTTACCGCTGTTTTAAAACGCGCACAGAATTAGCGGCAGAAGGCGCTCGTCCAATTTTGGATAAAAGCCAAGAGCAAGACTGGGTCGCATCGGGAAAAGCCTTTGCATGGCGTCTGTCCCTAGATAGAGCGCAAAAATATCTTGGCGAAAAATATAACCAACTCATTTTTCTTGACCACGGCAAACCAGTCCGCGTTAACCCTGCCCTTCTTGGTGATGTGATTTTGGCGCGCAAAGACATTGGCACTAGCTATCATGTCGCCTGCTGTCATGATGACTATGCGCAAGGCATAACCGACATAGTGCGCGGGGTGGACTTGCTTGAAAGCACCCATATTCACCGCTTGTTACAAGAATTATTGGATTGGCCTGTACCCCATTATCATCACCATACCCTCTTGGTTGGTGCGGACGGTAAGCGCTTATCTAAAAGTAAAAAATCACGCGCCATTCGCGCTATGCGGCAATCCGGCGCGACGC
>JALSHM010000018.1 GCA_026982235.1 Robiginitomaculum sp.
CACAATTGGTTTTCGGCTATTTCATGAACAAGGCGGCAACGAGACCGGTTTTGGCTTTGGCATCTCTGTGCCTATAGGCATTAAACAGCGTAATGCCGTTGCCGCCCGCGATAACTCAAAAGCCAAAGCCGCGCAATATGCCGCCGCACATACACACCGTGAAGTTAGCCTCGTCGCAAAACGGGATGTACAAATGGTGTTTAATACATATCGCAGTTGGCAATCCACTGTCAAAGCTTTGGAAAGTAATCGCTTCGTCATAGAAAAAACACGGCGTAGCTATGAGCTTGGCGCCCACGATTTTGCCGCATTGCTTGTAGCCGAACAGCAGTATTTAGACAGCAAAGAGGCCGAAGTTCAAGCCCGTCACAAAGCCCACAATGCATGGCTCCAGCTTAAAATAGATGCCCATGAGCTTTGGCTCGAAAATGTGCATTAAACCTAAATCTGTGGTAATTAAGCCGTAACGCACCTATACCCCACAGAAGACTCAAACATAAACAGCAAATAAACACTTGCATGTGAGTACTTACTTGCATATATGGAGAGCATGATTAGGAAGACTGGAGACGAGCGGCGGGCTGAGATTATTCAAAGTTCGCTAGAATTAGCATCTGAGGTTGGCATTGCGAAAGTGTCGACGCAGGCGATTGCTGACCGCGTGGGTATTGCCCAGGCGACTGTGTTTCGGCACTTCAAAACCCGTAATGATATTTTCCGGGCCGTGCTGGAGTTCGTAGCGGGCAATGTTTTTAAAGCCCTAGAAGGGCAAATGCTTTCAGACAAGCCAGCCGATGTGAGGCTTGAAACATTTATCCGGCGGCATCTGACCATGGTCAGTAAGGTCAAAGGCGTGCCGCGTATTATATTCTCTGACCGCCTGCATGTTGAAGATCCAGAGCTTAAAAAAACCGTGCAAGCCATTGTCACAAAACTAACAGAAAATATATCGAAGCTAGTTGAGGACGGTATCGAGGAAGGCGTATTTGATAAAAACGTCAACCCCGACCAAATGGCACGCATGGTGGTAACCTTGGTACAGGGTTCGGTTATACGTTGGTCGATCTTTGATTTTAACTACAAACTTACCGATATGGCAGACGAAATTTGGGATGTCATATGGCCGGCCCTGAAGAAGAAATAAGGAAAATAAATCTGCCTATAAGAGTGTTTTTTTGAACATAATTATAAGCGATTACTCACTGACAATAAGAGACGAAAATGGATACAGACTTAAAAAACAATAAGCACAAAAGCTCCATAACAAAGAGCGACCCCATAACAAAGAGCGAAAGCAATTTACGAAAATGGGTCGTGCGCGTGTTATTTCTACTTGCCTTACTCCTCGTGGCTAAATTTGTGATACTGCCCAAAATGAAAGCCCGCCAAGCTGTGCCGCCGCCCGCACCTACACGGCCTATTGTCGTGAAAACCGTGCGCCTATCCCCGCAAACATTAGAGTTCACCCGTGACTATACGGCACGCATCACCGATGATGGTCGCACGATGGTATCAGCGCGCCTGAACACAACTATAGCAAAAGTATATTTCAGCGAAGGCGATATGGTCAAAGCAGGTGAAGTGCTGGCTTTGCTGGACACGCAAGATGTGCGCTCCGAAGTCAATCGCGCCAAAGCATCGGTTACTAAAATCGAAGCCGACATTGAGTTCTTTGAAAAGCAAATCATCATTGACCGCACGCTTTATGAAGGCGGCGCTATTCCAAAAACGGCACTTGATGATAGCGAGCGCAAACTCAAAGGTCTGCGCGCCAGTATCGCTCAGCAAGAAAGCGGACTAAGGCTCTCGCGACAAAAACTTGGCTATGGTAAAATCTACGCACCCGTCTCTGGCCGTATTCAAAAAGTGTATATTCGCAAAGGTGAGCAAGTCGCTCCCGGAAAACCCGTCATGGATATTGTTGGCGGTGCAAATTACAAAGCCGTAATTACCATTCCCGAGCGCGATATGGCTAATATCGCCCTTGGGAACACCGCCTATATTCAAGTGCCAAATGGTGGTTTTTGGGCGGGCACAATAGATAAAATTTATCCAGCTCTTGATGAACGCACCCATACGGGCACTGTCGATGTTAAACTCGATAGCGAGATTAGTAATAAGTTTTTTGCAGGCTCAATGACAAATGTTCGTTTGGTCACTGCGCAATACGAAAATGTTCTAACTGTTCCAACACAAGCTATTTTCAACAGAAATGGTATCAGCGGTGTCTTTACTATGCGTGATGAAGTTGCCCATTGGAAGCCCGTCACACTTGGCGCGACTAATGGCCTGCAAACTATTATTGAAAGCGGTTTGAGCGTTGGCGAACAAGTCATCACCACGCCTTACCCATCACTAAATGAAGGTGTAAAAGTGTATATATCCGAGGGGGGCGAACAATGAGTTGGCCGCGCTTTTCCCTTAAATACCGTTATACAATTTTTGCCATTCTCATTGGCATTACCATATTGGGAGTCTTTGCCCGGCTCGCAATCCCAGTCAAGCTATTCCCGGATACGGATCCCCCTGTGATTACTGTTATCACTGCGTATCCGGGTGTAGCGGCTGCGGATATTGCTAAAAATGTTAGCAAAGCTATCGAAGAAGAAGTCGCCGCCATTGACGGCATTCGCAAAGTTAGCTCTACATCGCAAGTTGGCCTATCGATTGTTAAGGCCGAGTTCCATTATACGAAAACTACAGAAGCCGCGACACTTGATACACAAAATGCTGTGGGCCGTATTCGACATAAGCTGCCGCCGCAGATCAAAGAACCACAAGTTCTTAGTTTCTCCTCATCCGACAAACCAATTTTGACATTTGCCATATCAAGCAAATCTCTGCCGCTACAAGACGTTAGAGAGCTAGCAGATAATGCCCTCAAAGACGCATTCCAACGCGTGGACGGCGTGGCGGCAGTGGATGTGTTTGGCGGCCATAAGAAAGAACTAGAAGTTACCCTCAACCGCGCCCAAATGCGCAGCTACGGTCTTAGTATTGAACAGGTTAAATCAGCCCTTAGGGGCTGGAACATCACGGCGTCTGGCGGGCGTGTCAATAAAGGCACGCAAGAAACAATTATTCGTTTCGATTTAACCCTAGAAAACGAGCAGCAAATTGAAAACATCGTTGTCGCCAATATGGGCGGGCGCAATATATTTATTGGCGATATTGCTAGCGTTAATTTTATGCAAAAAGAAGCCCGCTCTGCTTATCACTATAACGGGCAAGAGGCGATTGCTTTGCAAGTGATGAAACGTAGCGAAGCCAATACCGTCGAGGTTGCCGCTGAGGTGAAAAAGACATTGGCCGATATTGAGGCCAAGTTTCCGCTTCTTGACATTCAAATCGCGGACGATGATAGTGTGTTCACGTCCCTTGTGATTAACAACATGACGACCACAGTTTTAATTGCGCTCGTGCTTACCATTTTCGTGGTTTTGCTATTTCTCGCCAATATCCGCCAAGCAGCCATTATAGCCCTGTCCATCCCCGTATCATTCTTGATGACATTCATATTTATGAATTTTGCAGGCATTGACCTTAACATGGTTACCATGTCGGCGATTATTCTTTCGATTGGACTATTAGTAGATGACGGCATTGTTGTGCTGGAAAATATCAACCGCCATATGAAGCAAGGCGAGAAACCGTTTAAGGCTGCCCTTGTCGGTACGGAAGAAATTTTCCTCGCTGACCTTGCGGGGACGGTGACCACCATTTCCGTGCTTGTGCCTTTGATGTTCCTCGGCGGGTTTGTTGGTAAATTATTTGGCCCTCTCGCCCTAACTCTCACCTTCGCACTCGCGTCTTCATTCATTGTGTCCGTGACTTTAATTCCGCTACTCTCGGCGCTTTGGCTCCGCGATGACCATGAGAACCACCTGCTAGAGATAGTGCTATCACCCTTCCATGCTTTGCTTGATTATGTGAAAGGCGTTTATATTGGCTGGCTTAAAAGCGCCTTGAAATACCCTATCCTAACCCTCGTCATCGGTGTGCTTCTTATGGTGCCAAGCATTCGCATCATGAAATCTCTTGGCAGTGAAATGCTCCCAAAATTTGATGGTGGTAGCATTCAAGTCTCAGTAGATGCTATCCCCGGGACTGATCTTGCTGATACGCTAAAAATAGTCTCGAAGATTGAGCAAGCATTTCTGAGTGAAGACGGCGTTATCTCGGTTAGTACTATGGCGGGCTATGAGGCGGGCGGGCGTTATCTTGGTTCGCGCGGTGCTATGGATGTCAACCAGGCCGAAATGACGGTCATCCTCACCCCGCGCAATAAACGCCCTCGTTCTATCTGGGACGTGATGGACAGCGTGCGGGAAAAGACGAACTCCATTCCAGGTGTCACGCTTTTAATTTTAAAGGAAAAAGGCGGCACGGCGCGCTCAACAACTATTGCTCCGATTGATGTTAGAATTTCTGGCCCCGAGCAAGAACAGCTTGATATTTTAGGCGAGAAGGTTCTCGCTATAACCCAAAATGTACCGGGCACACAAAATGTCTACCGCTCTTGGTCTATCGATACACCTGAAGCCAAAATCGTTATTGACCAAAGGCGGGCAAGCGAGCTTGGACTAGACGGAACCGCCATTGCCAATGCCGCTTATCAATCCGTTGTCGGGGTTGTGGCCACACCTTTCAGACAAGAATTTGACCAAGATTTAGACATTTCTGTACGCTATGCACAGGCTGACCGCGATACGCTTAACGCCTTCCTTGATGTCGATATTATGAGCCGCACTGGTATTAGCTATCCCATGCGTGAAATCGGCCATATTGAAGAATACCTAGCCCCGCGTATTGTGACCCGCGAAGACTATCAACGTACGCTCAGTATTCTTGGCTATAATTACGGGCGGCCTTTATCAGGCGCGATTGCCGATGTGCAAACAGGTATAGACGGGATTGATTTGCCTGATGGTTACAGCATCACCATTGCGGGTGAACAAACCGATTTTGTCGAAGCGCAAAAGCGTATGATTCGTGCCCTACTGCTCGGCATTTTAGCCGTGTACCTCGTGCTTGTCGCCCAATTCCGTTCGTTCAAGCACCCCCTAACCATTATGATGGCCATCCCCATGCAAATTATCGGCGTGGCACTCGCGTTATTACTGGCGGGGAAGTATTTATCCATGCCCGCCTTGCTCGGCATAATCTTGCTGACGGGCACGGTAGTTAATAATGCCATTGTTCTCATCGACTATATTTTATCACGATTAAGAGACGGCGCAGAACTCCATGATGCTCTGGTCGAGTCCGTTTCCGTGCGTTACCGCCCGATTATGATGACCGCATTTTCCGATATTGCGGGCATGTTGCCACTCGCACTGGAATTATCCGTCGGCGCAGAGCGGTTCTCGCCCATCGCCACCGTAGTTATTGGCGGCATACTCGCGGCCACCCTTTTGACCCTCATCTTCATCCCCGTGCTGTTCTCGCTATTTTACAAAGAGAGCGACATCGCCAAAGAGAAAGAATATGATGATAAACTTGCTTAAAAAGACAGGCATATTCACGGCCTTGACTACGCTATGCCTTAGCGTAGCCGCGCCCGCCTTCGCCCAAACACCCTTGAGTGTTAACAAAGCTATAGAGACAGCCTTAACCAATAACCCTAGCTATCAGAGCATGGGTATGGGCGTGGATATCGCCAAGTTAGAGCTTGATAAAGCCAAAGCCGCCAGACTGCCGACGCTTGATATACGCAGCAATTATACCCATTATTCCGACCCGATGATTATTGTGCCCATTCACGAAGCGGGTGTATTTCCGAGCCTTGACCGAGATATATTTACGAGCGGTCTTTACGCGCAAATGCCGCTCTATACTGGCGGGCGCTTGGACGCGGCAAATAATCTTGCCCGCGCCCAAATCAAGGGTAGTAAGCAAGCGTCCGAAAACATGAAGCAGGCGCTTATTTTTTCTGTCATGCGAAATTATTCCGAATTGCTTACATTGGATAAACTAAAACAGGCATCCGATCAAAGACTGGATTTTTACCGCAAGGAGCAGAGCCGTATCGCGCTGCTTCTCTCGCAAGGCAAAGCTACAAAGCTAGATCAGGCCAAAATAAATGCAGCATTTGAAAAAGCAAAGTATGAGCGTTTGCAGCTCGACACTGCCTATGACCAAAATAGAATAAATCTGGCAAGCCAGATGAGTAGCGACATACCCAGCTCTCTCTTGCTGGCTAAATTTACTGTTGCACAATCCGTACTCCCCTCCACACTTGACGAAGCACTTGGGATTGGGCGGCGCGAACACCCCGCCTTGCGCGAAGCTATGGCCAAAATGGAAATGGCAGAGAGCAAAGTTAACATTGCCCGCGCCGCAAAAAAGCCGCAACTAAGCGCCGTCGGCAATGGGCGGGCTATGTCCGGGGGTGATTTTGCAGTACAAAATGAATGGCAATTGGGTGTTCAGTTCACTGTGCCGCTATTTGACGGGAAAATTAAAAGTCGCAATATTTCCCAAGCTCGCATAGGCAAAACGCAGGCACGCCTAGCCTATGACAACCTAGTTCATAAAACCAATGCAAACATCAAGAATGCTTGGCAATCCATGGATAGCTCACGGCGTGGCATTCGCGTTTCCAAAGCAAACCTTATACAAGCCCAAGAGGCTTTGCGCATCGAAACCCTGCGTTATGAAAATAGCCGCTCTACCCTTAACGATTTAACTTTGGCAGAAGCCTCCCTGTGGGAAGCGCAATCCAAT
>JALSHM010000019.1 GCA_026982235.1 Robiginitomaculum sp.
TCAGGGAACTGGATATAGTGGAAGAAACAGCGGCGCAAGAATGCGTCTGGTAAGTCTTTTTCATTGTTGGAGGTAATCAGGATGATTGGGCGCTGTTTGGCCTTGATGGTCTCGCCCGTTTCGTAGACATGGAATTGCATCTGATCCAGCTCTTGTAATAAATCGTTGGGAAATTCTATGTCGGCTTTGTCTATTTCGTCGATGAGGAGAACCGGGCGTTTTTTGCTGGTGAAGGCTTCCCATAATTTACCTTTCTTGATGTAGTTGGAAATATCATGGACTTTGTCGTCGCCGAATTGGCTATCGCGTAGGCGGGCGACGGCATCATATTCATATAGGCCTTGCTGGGCTTTGGTGGTGGATTTAATATTCCACTGCAACAAAGGCGCACCAATAGAATTGGCAATCTCTTTGGCGAGTACAGTTTTCCCGGTGCCAGGTTCGCCCTTAATCAGGAGCGGGCGCTCTAGCGCGATAGAAGCATTAACCGCCATGCGCAAATCATGGGTGGCGACATATTTATCGGTACTGGAAAATTTCATCAGGTGATTCTCTCTGTTTGGCCTTAATATTGCATTTATTTGGAAATCGCAGGGGTGTTTGCGTCATTATGAGCGTAATTCCAGTGATATTTCAAGGGTTTATAGACATGATGCAAAATTTAGTTGTTTAAGGCAGGCCTCTCGGTTATAGGCGCGTCTGAAAATTCCGGTTTCCGGTATTAGCAAAGGGTGTGAATATGGCGAATATTGCTAAAAAGGTAAATGGGGCTCAAAAAGTGAATGGTGCAAAGAAACGCACTAAGCTTCCTAAAAACTATGTACCCAGCGAAGACGAAAAGTTTATGGGTGTTCGGCAACAAGAGTATTTCAGGCGGAAGCTGGAAGCTTGGAAGCAGGATATTCACGATCAAACTAAAAACACTATTGAATTTTTACAAGGCGAGAACGTATCCCATCCGGATGCTGTTGATACGGCAGCCGCTAATGCGGATAGGCAGTTAGAGCTTCGTGCCCGTGATCGCCAGCGTAAATTGATAGCGAAAATTGATAAAGCTATTGAACGGATAGATAATGGCACATATGGGTATTGCGAGGAAACTGGCGACCCAATCCGTCTTGGTCGCCTGCAAGCGCGTCCTATCGCGACTTTGAGCCTTGAGGCGCAAGAAATGCACGAAAACAATGAGCGGGCGCGACGTTAAGCCGCATTACGCACTGATTTCTAACAGCATGGTAACTTGTCACATATGTATACCTAGCTAACGTGTTTGTGATGTGATATTTTCTGGTATAACAAATGATATTGGGTATATTCTGAGCATTATTGATAAAAGAAAGTTTATGTGACGCGTTTGAAATCAACATTCATAAAAATACTAGTCATCCTTATGGTCGGATTGTTGTCGGTTGGCGCATCTGCGCAATCCCTTATTCGCGACACGGAGATTGAGGAAACGCTCCGCAATTATACCAATCCTTTCATTCGTGCAGCAGGTTTGCAAAGTACGAGCGTTGATTTGTATTTGGTCAATGATCGCAGCCTGAATGCTTTTGTTACCCGTGGGCAAAATATTTTCATTCATACGGGTATAATTTTGGAAGCCAGAACGCCTAACCAATTAAAGGGTGTGATTGCTCACGAAGTCGGACATATTGCAGGTGGGCATTTGGTGCGGCGTGATCAAAGCAATAAAAGCGCTTATGGCGCAATGCTTATTGCTGCTGGAGTGGGTATTGCCGCTATTTTGGCCGGAGAAGGTTCCGCTGGCGCGGCTATTTTGGCTGGCTCACAGCAATTTGGTGTTATTGAAGTGTTAGCCTATTCCCGTATTACTGAGGCCTCTACAGATCAAGCGGCAGCAAAGTATCTTGAGGCCACAGGACAATCTGCTGAAGGACTCGTACAGTTTTTTGAAAAATTTCGTTATCAGGAAGTGCTTTCAAATGCCCGCCGCAATCCGTATTTTCGTGGACACCCTCTTTCTAGTGACCGGATAGATAAATTACGCGAGATTGCCGATTCAAGTCCTTACAGAGACGTTCAAGACACAGATGAGGAGGTACAGGCATTGATTATGGCACAAGCCAAACTCATCGGGTTTATTGATGCGCCGCAAACTGTGTTCTCTAAATATCCGGAAAGTGATACCAGCAGACCTGCTAGATATGCACGAGCAGTTGCCCATTACCGCGCCGCTGACTTAAAGAGTGCGCTTAAGGAAATCAACAGCTTGATAGCG
>JALSHM010000020.1 GCA_026982235.1 Robiginitomaculum sp.
AAGGGTGCGCAGGCGATTGCACCTTTGCGTGAGGCGGTACGGCTTAAACCTTCTGCACCATTGCTGGAAATTGCGCTTGGGCAAGCCTTGATTGAGAAAGATACGCCTGAAAGTGTCGCTGAAGCTATAACAATTTTGAAGTCGGCCTTACAAAAAGAAACGACGAATAGTTTTGCTTGGTATCAATTATCCCAAGGTTATGATCGGGCGGGTCAACCTGCCTTGGCGCGCTACGCGATTGCTGAGCAAGCTTTTGCCCGCCATGATTACCAACGCGCTAAGTCCTTTGCTCTGCGCGCCCAACAAGAAGGCTTAGTGCCGCACCGCGCACAATGGCGTCGGGCTAATGATATTATTGCAATTTCCGAAACCCAACTCGCCAAGCGGAAAAACCGCCGAAGATAGATCATAATTAAAATAAAAAACGCTCATCATTCCTTTAAACTTAATCCCTACAAGAATAAAAAATTATAGAAGAGACCTTCATGTTTACAAAACTAAAAACCACAACAATTATTACGGCTACACTCGTGTTTTCCTCACTTGCAGGATGTGCCGAAGCCCAGCAAAACACTGCGCCTACCAACAAGGCAGAAATTGAACAAATCGTTCGCGCTTACCTTCTGGAGAACCCTGAAGTTATTGAAGAAGCCTTGGTGCTATTGGACGAAAAGCGAGCGCGCCAGTCCATAATTGCGGTGGCTCAGGAATTACGTCATGATAAGCGTGATTTTTCTATTGGTGCAAAAAATGCCAAGGTGACTATGGTTGAGTTTTTCGATTATAATTGCACATTCTGTAAGCAGTCTACGGGGTGGTTACAAAGTGTTATAAAAAATTACCCTGAAGATGTGCGTGTTGTGTTCAAAGAATTGCCCATATTGGAGCGGCGCACAAAGACCTCGCGGAATGCCGCCAAGGCAGCTTTAGCGGCGAAAGAACAAGGTAAATATCTGGAAATGCACTTTGCTCTCATGGATGGTACAGTGCTTAATGAGAAATTTATCAATTCCGCCGCCGTTAAAATTGGTTTGAATATGAGTAAGTTCAAGAAAGACTTGGCCGACCCTAAGTTGGATGAACAATTGGAAGATGCTATGTATCTAGCGTCGCGTATTCCCGGATTAACCGGAACCCCGTTCTTCGTCATTAACGACAAATTTCTGGCCAGCGGTAATACGGATGCTTTACAGGCCATGCTCAATGAGGCCTTGGCGGAATAGCTCTTAACTAAATATATATCTAAAACGCCAAGATTATATCAAACCAGCAAGCGGCGAGCTTGGGTCGGCGTATTTTTTGCGCGGCATACGGCCTGCAAGGTAAGCTTGGCGTCCGGCTTTGACTGCGTGCTGCATGGCTCTGGCCATGAGGGTAGGGTCTTTGGCTTCGGCTATGGCCGTGTTCATCAGCACACCATCGCAACCTAGCTCCATAGCTATAGCCGCGTCTGATGCGGTGCCGACGCCGGCATCTACAATAACAGGGACGCTGGTTTGCTCGACGATGAGGCGGATATTGACCGGGTTTTGGATGCCGAGACCAGAGCCTATGGGGGCACCTAAAGGCATGATAGCCGCACAGCCCAAATCCTCTAATTTGCGTGCGAATACGGGGTCATCGGAACAATAAACCATGACCTCAAAGCCGTCCGCTATAAGCAGTTTAGCCGCCCGCAGTGTCTCTTCCATATCCGGGTAAAGATGCTTCGGGTCAGACAGGACTTCCAATTTGACCAAATCCCAGCCACCCGCTTCGCGAGCCAAGCGGAGTGTCCGCACCGCATCTTCGCCTGTAAAGCACCCGGCGGTATTGGGAAGATAAACCGTCTTCTTGGGGTCAATAAAGTCCACCAATAATGGCTCGTCTGGATTGGTTAGGTTCACACGCCTAACGGCAACCGTGACCATCTGCGCACCAGACGCTGCAAGCGCATCGGCGTTTTGCTGATAGGTCTTATATTTACCTGTACCGATGATAAGCCGCGAGGAAAACTCACGTCCGGCAATAATCAGTGTATCATCCATATGTGCTTGATACTTGTCGTCTTTCAATAAGGGCCACGCCTTTTCGTAAGGCATAATATCTTCATGTTTTGACCGCCAATGTGCATCAATCCCATCCCAACCATTTCCACGAAATACATGACCACATTCGGGACAAATTTTACTGTTAGACATCAACCACCTCCAATAAATGTTATAATTTCCAGCACATCGCCGTCTTGTAAAACAACTGTGGCATAGCTTGATTTTGGCACGATTTCTTTGTTGCGCTCAACCGCAATTTTTGCTTTTGGCAGGCTCAAATGCGCGAGCAGGTCAAATACGCTCATATTCGCTTTCAAATCAGCATGTGTTTCGCCGTTTATAATAAGTTGCATAATCGTCTCAAAAAAAGGTTTGCCGCAAATAAAGCTTTGCCAATGGCGTCCACCTTGCTATTAAGCGGGGCTCATAAGGGATACAATATCTAATATCATGCCGAAAACCATATATATTCTCAATGGCCCAAATCTCAACTTATTGGGACAGCGTGAACCTGAAATATACGGCACGACGACACTCGCCGATATTGAAGTTGCTTGTGCAGGGAAATGCACGACAGCAGGCTATGACATGTCCTTTCACCAAAGTAATATAGAGGGCGAGATTGTTGAGCAAATTCAAGAGGCTGGGCGCAAAGGCGTTGCCGTAATCATCAATGCTGCCGCCTATACCCATACTTCGGTCGCCATATATGATGCGCTCAAGACTTTGAACATTCCGGTGATTGAAGTCCACATTTCCCAGCCAGCATCCCGAGAATCGTTTCGGCAACAATCTTTCATAGCACCTGTGGCCACAGGCAGTATCAGCGGATTTGGCACGAATAGCTATTTACTGGCAATAGATGCTGCGATAGATATTCTAAAATAATCATAAACACCTAGAACCTCATAGGACATTCACATGGCAAATAAATCTCGGGCAAAAAAACCGACAACAAGTCGCTCCCCTGAAACTAAAATAATCAGAGAGTTAGCCAAAATTTTGGACGCTGAAAACCTCAGTGAAATTGAAATGGAAAAAGGTGACTTGCGCCTACGGGTTACGCGCCAGCTAACAGGCGGTGTACCTATGACTGTTGCTGCGCCAGTTACCGCACCAGCCGCAGCCGCGCCTGTTGCCGCAGAAGCCGCCCCCAAGACCAAACCGGCTGATGAAGCTGGTGCCGTGACCTCCCCAATGGTCGGTACGGTTTATTTGCGGTCCAACCCAGATGCAGACCCGTTTTTCAAAGTCGGTGACAGTGTTAAAGTGGGTGACACTGTGCTTCTTGTCGAAGCTATGAAAACTTTTAACCCGATTAAAGCGACAAGCTCTGGAACTGTCACTAAGATTTTGGTCGAAGACGGACAGCCAGTTGAGTTTGGCGAAGCCTTGCTTGTTATCTCATGATTAAAAAAGTTCTTATTGCCAATAGGGGGGAGATTGCTCTGCGCATTCACCGTGCCTGTAAAGAAATGGGCATTGCCACAGTCGCCGTCCACTCCGAAGCTGACCGTGACGCTATGCATGTGCGTTTGGCCGACGAAAGTGTGTGTATTGGTCCCAATGCTTCATCTGAAAGCTATCTTAATATTCCGGCGATTATTGCAGCTTGTGAAATTACGGGCGCAGATGCCGTTCATCCGGGCTATGGGTTTTTATCCGAAAATGCCCGCTTTGCCGATATCGTCGAAGCCCATGATATGATTTTCATCGGGCCGAGTGCTGCGCATATTAAACTCATGGGCGATAAAATAGCCGCCAAAACTGCCGTAGCGGAGGTTGGTATTCCGGTTGTGCCTGGTTCGGACGGCGAGGTTTTGACCTTAGAGGACGCGGTTAAATCTTCCAAAACGGTAGGCTTTCCCTTGCTGGTTAAAGCGGCTGCAGGCGGCGGCGGACGCGGTATGCGCCTTGCACCGACGGCGGATGATTTAGAGGAAAGTTATAACGGAGCCAAACAAGAAGCTTTAGCAGCGTTTGGGGACGGCGCTGTATATCTTGAGCGTTTTCTCGGTAATCCGCGCCATATTGAAGTGCAGGTTCTTGCGGATACCCACGGCAATGTCGTGCATTTGGGCGAGCGGGATTGCTCCTTGCAGCGGCGTAATCAAAAAATTCTTGAAGAAGCTCCGTCGCCAGCACTGAGCGCAGAACAACGGGCGGAAATCGGCGAAATTGTCCGGACTGCTATCGCAAAAATTGGCTATCGAGGCGTTGGTACAATCGAATTTCTTTATGAAAATGGTGAGTTTTTCTTCATCGAAATGAACACGCGGCTACAGGTCGAGCATCCAGTGACAGAAATGATTACCGATATCGATTTGGTGCGCGAGCAAATCAGGGT
>JALSHM010000021.1 GCA_026982235.1 Robiginitomaculum sp.
GTGCTCCCTTTATTATCATAAGACAGCTATAACCGCCCCGCCGTGAACCGCCAATGAATTTTTGGTTGTGTTCCCTTAAGGGTTCGGGATTTGGTAGGCCGCATGGCAGACGACACAGTTATTCATGGTATCGACTAGCTTAAGTTGAATGTCTTTGGCGGGTTTACCGTCCGCAGCCATCTGGGCCATCTCACCGAATGCTTCATGGGTTGCCCGCCCCATTTGCCGAAATTCCGGTGGCAAGACCTGTCCCATACGCAGTCGCTTCATATTATTTGGCCGCTCCACAGTACCCCGCCCGCGCATGCTAGCAGCCTTAGCCGCCTCTGCGACCATCTCCATATCATCCCGCGCCAATCCCTCTACTACACCTTGGGTAGCTATCAATAGCCCGCGCATTTCATCCAGAACGTGTTGCCTCTGCATTTGATTAAGTGGTAATATTTCGCGCTCGTCAAGACGCACCACTTCTTGCGCAGGCGCAGGGCTGGCTTTGGCTGCCGCCTCCTTTGTGGTTTGCGGCGCACACGCACCTAAAACGCCAAATAATCCGATTGCGAATGCCCCTGCATATATTTGTTTCATTTTCTATGTCCCTAAACAGTGTTTGAACGGTTATACGCAGTATCCCACAAAAAACAAAGTTACAATGTGTCATATAAAGGAAATGTAACTTAGGTATTGTCAGCACCCGCCCAAAGCCTAAAATACCCCCATGAAAGTATTGCGAAAATGAGATTAGGCACCAAATCCGGCGTTCATGAAGATTATGACGCTACTGGGCGCAAGCATCCGCCTATTGGGTTGGCACTTGGCGGGGGTGTGGCGCGTGGCTGGGCGCATATTGGGGCAATCCGGGCTTTAATCGAAGCCGACATAGAACCTGATATTATCAGCGGCACCTCTATCGGCGCTCTTGTGGGGGCGGCATATTTATCGGGTAATCTGGATACGATTGAGGATTGGGCGCGCTCTCTCAACAAACGCCGCCTGCTCTCTTATATGGATATTCGCTGGGGCGGGGCGGGTCTGTTGCGCGGTGACCGCCTGGCCAAAGTCCTAAACCATTATCTCGGTGACATAAATATCGAGGACATGGAGCGCAAATTTGCCGCCGTAGCTTGCGATTTGCGCACCGGCTATGAGGTTTGGCTGCAAAACGGCCCTCTCGTCCCTGCCCTGCGGGCATCTTATGCACTGCCCGGCGCTTTTGAGCCCATAAGAATTGATAACCGCTATATGATAGACGGTGCCTTGGTCAATCCGGTGCCCGTCTCCACATGCCGCGCCCTTGGCGCACATATTGTCATTGCGGTGAGTTTGAACGGAGATGCCTTTGGCCCCATCGGCTCATCCCACGATATGGACTTTGACGACAAAGAAGACAAAACCATGGAGCCATTTGAGCTAGCTGGACAATCCTTGAACAAAATGCGCCCTGACCGCCTCCTCCTGAAAAGCCTGCTCGGCGGCACTAAATCCGACGGTAACCTCAAGCTTGGCTCGGTGATGATGGGCACGCTCAACATCGTCATGGACCGCATTGCCCGCTCCCGCCTGGCCGGCGACCCGCCCGACGTATTCGTCGCCCCGCGCATCGGGCATATTGGTATGACGGAATTTTCCCGTGCCGACGAGCTTATCGAACGCGGCTACCGCGCCATGCAACACGAAATCCCGTTGATACAAAGCGTCATAGAAGTCTTGGCACAACTACCGGGCGGTGAGGTGGATTAGAATGAACAAACCAAAAATTTATTCCGCTGCCAAAACTTCCATGGGTTCTTGGCCGGCTTGTCTGAACATTTCGTGGACTTTTTCGTAGGTAGTAGGCGGTAAAATGCCGAGCCGTTTCCGTGCTGCATCTAATGGTTCGGCCAGCAGTGCCGGAATATCCTCCAGCACAACCCACTGGGCTATTTTGCCGTGGCGTTTGCCCTCACCCATGGCCGCCATAACCGGAGCGCCGCGCGGCGCCAATTTTTTGATTTGCCGCGCCCCCATATAAGCGACGAATTTCACGCCCAATCCGCGCATTTGGCCATGGGAAAACCCGAGCACACAGACTTCCCCCAGCGCATCTCGCCCATAACCAGTAAGCACGTGCAACAAATCATGGGTATCGCGCAGACGATTGCCAAACCACTCAAGTAAATCATCAAATTGTTCTGCGTCTTTATTAAAGCGGTTATACTCTTCGACCAGGCCAGCGGCGGATAACCCCTCGCGGCGCATAAATTCCAAATAGGCTGCCCCGACCGAACCAGCTGGACATTTCGCTATGGTTTCATGGTCATCGAGCAAAGCCACTAAATCGCGACGCTCGCTAATGCGGGCTTTACCTTGCTCAGTTGCGGCAAATTTCTCCAAACCCCATAGCAAGGCCTGCCCATTCAAGGCTTCTATCGTATAAAACACCTGCGCTGTGTCTTCTTTGTCGGCAATCAAATTGCGAAAATGCCCTAACGCTTTTAGCGGGCGCATACGTGGTTTTTTCCGATCTGGATGTATCAATTCAATAGTGTTCATAAACCTCTCGCTCCCCGCTCATTAAGGGTAGCAGGATATAGGGGGTGGCGCAATGCGGGAAAGCGCATAGATTGCATGCGGTTATGTGGGTTGATATTTTGAACGCTCAGAAGCGCACAAGAATGCGCGCCCCTTCGAGTACCAAGAGGCGCCCACTTCCCCTTTGAAAAAAGGAGGAAAGAGAGAGGAAAATTACTGCGGTGGTTGCACGGCAACCGTTTCGCCGATTTCCCGCGTAAATAAATCAAAATCTATCAATTTCACACCTTTGTCAGTTTCGATTGCTTATTTGTCAGCAATAATAATCTTGTCATCCCGGGCTTGACCCGGGATCTCAATGTTTGAAGTAAAATACAAGATCCCGGCTCTGCGCCGCTAATGCGGCTTGGCCGGGATGACATGATGGTAAGGGCTTTATGCCAAGCTCCCCATCAACCCTTTGGCTATATCCATATAGCGCTTGGCGTGTTCGCTGTCTGGCTGCGCCAAGACTATTGGTGTGCCTGCGTCTGCATTGGTGCGGATGTCTAGGTGGAGCGGGATTTCGCCTAGGAAGGGGATGTCTTTTTCGGCTGCTGTTTCCTTGGCACCGCCGTGGCCGAATATGTCTGTGTGTTCCCCGCAGCTTGGGCAGATGAATGTGCTCATATTTTCGATCATGCCAAGGATTGGCGTCTCGGTTTTTTTGAACATATCATAGGCTTTGCGGGCGTCGATGAGGGCAATGTCTTGGGGGGTTGAGACAATAACCACACCCGTGAGCGGCACGGTTTGCACGAGGGTGAGCTGCGCATCACCGGTGCCGGGCGGCAAATCGACAATAAGCACATCCAAATCACCGTCTTGTGTCCAGGCAACACCGTTCAACAGCTGCTGCACCGCACCGATAACCATAGGCCCGCGCCATACTGTGGCACGGCCTTCAGGTACCAAATAGCCCATAGACATGGCTTTCATGCCGTGGCGGGTGACGGGCTTTATCATATCGTCTTCGGTAAATTCTGGCTTAGTGCCTGCGCCCAACATACGTTGTACGGACGGGCCAAATATATCACAATCAAATACGCCAACCTTCCAGCCTTGCTGGGCAAAGGCGGCGGCAAGATTGATAGACGTGGTGGATTTACCCACACCACCTTTGCCGGACGCTACCGCGATAATGCGCTTAATGCCTTTAATGGCAACGGGCTTGGGCGGCGGTTTCACACCATGGCCGAAACCCTTTTTAGGCGGCGCTTTTTTGGGGGCTTGATTTTGACCAGACGAATGAGCGGGAGATTTAGGCGCTGCTTCCGCCGCACCAGAATGTGCAGTCATCACCGTGCGCACAGATTTGACGCCAGATAATTTGCCCACAGCTTCGTCGCATTTTTTGCGCACACCTTCCATAATCCCGGCAGTGCCTTGGTCGATTTGCAGGGTGACGAACACCTCACCGTCTTTGACGCTAACATCTGTGATAGCACCAGCCGTAACAACGCTCGTGCCGGTTTTGGGATGGATGACTGTGTCCAGTGCAGCCTTGACTTTTTTCTCGGATAATTTTTTAAACATGGTGATGGTTCTCTATATTATTTACGCAGCTTCTAGACCTTATCTTGGCCATAGTACAGGGTTACTGCGTGTTTAGCTTCAGCAAAAAATAGCCAGCGCTCGAAAACCAGACCAAATAAGCACGAAGCGACGGCAAGCACACTAACAATTTTCGCGCTCATATTTTGCATATCCATATATCGTGCCATAAATATGATGAGAATAAAGGGCACAACAAAGCCAAAAATTGCCGCTATAATGCGGATTTTCGCCGCATGTTTACGAGCGATTTTAAATCCCATTTCCTTAAGCAAATAATTGTCCGCACTGTGGGGGCTGGCGGCTAAGGACACTTTGCCAAACCCGCCAAGACCAGTGGCGCTTTCCGTCGTGCTCACGGCTTTGCTAGAGCGGATATACCACCAATAAGTGAATTTAACAGCCAGTCCGAGGGCAAGCAAAATGACGGTAGGCGTAACGATATGTAAGCCTGCTTGCCAAAGCCCAAATATAGTGGTCAATGCCCATGCCAGCACCGCGCCGCTCATGAGAGACATGACCAAATATCCAATTTTCGTCCAAATATTATGCCAGGCCGGA
>JALSHM010000022.1 GCA_026982235.1 Robiginitomaculum sp.
AGGGCAGGACAAGAAAAATTACTATGTCACCGAGAGCGTCGGTATTGCGACGGGCATGTTAATCACGGCGCTACACAGTGCGGGGCTGGGGACACTCACCCATACACCTGCGCCTATGAATTTTTTGCGCGATATTTGTGCACGGCCTAAGGACGAAAAACCGTTCGTGCTTATGGTGGTCGGCTACCCAGCCAAAGACGCAGTGGTGCCGGAACATGCACTGATTAAAAAGCATTTGAACGACATATCTACGTTTGAGGACTAATGGACGCAGTCCCTAGCAAACCTTAATCCAGCTGTAATTTTGCCGCTAATTGTTCTATTTGTCGCGCGGCATCTGCCAGGGCGTCGGCGGCGGTGATTTCGGATTTTTGCGCTTCGGCCTCTAGTTTTTGAGCCGCTGCGAGGGCGTCTTCGGTTTCGCGGCGTAGCTCTGCGGTAGCCGTTGCTGCGGCGCTGTCCATGTTTTCGCGTAGCTCTTCCATTTCATCGCTTAGCGTAATGCCAGCCATAACCAGCAAGCGTACATCACCGATTTGGCCAAATTGGTCGGCCAAGGCGCGGACGCGGGCATCCAATTTCTCGCCGAGCCTTTGCAAGCGGTCTTCTTCACCGTCGTCGCATCCGAGTGCATATTTGCGACCATTTATTTCGAGGTTTACTTTAGCCATAACTAACCGCCTCTCTCACCGAGAACCCGCATGACTTCGGATATGACGGCGTCCAGCTCTTGCGTGGTCTCTCCTGCCAGCTTAGAAAATTCCGCCTCACGGGATTTCAAACTGTCATGCTCGGCTTTCAGTTCGTCCAGCTCGTTGGCCAATCTAGCGCGGTCTGTGTCGCTATTTTTGGCGTCGGCGTTTTTCTGTTCTAACTCAGCCACACGTGCCACCATAGGGGTAAGACTCGCTTCGAGACTTTTTAGCGCCCTTTGCAGGCGGTCTGCGGCATTTTTTATTGTGGTTGTTTCTGTCATATACGTGCCGAATCTACTTCATATCACCTAGAATGGCGCAAGAATGTGGCAAAACCAAGTAATAATTAAACTTAAGTTTCAAACAGTTTTACCTAATTGCGCCGAATTGGCTAGATTTTCGCAAAGTTTTGCCTATAAAACAGAGCAAATTCAGTGCGCAAAAATTAGATTCGGCACAAAACCCTATGGGAGAAATTATGACATTACGTATTGCTGTGAATGGTTTTGGTCGCATTGGCCGACTGGTTGTGAGATCGATTGTTGAATATGGCATAAAGGACGTGGAAATCGTTGCCATCAATTCGCCGGGTAAATTGGAAATGATGGCGCATCTTTTGCGCTATGATACTATGCACGGTCGGTTTGGTTCTGATGTTAAAATACAGCCAGGAGAGATGGACTTTGGCTTGGGCAAGGTTCGCATCACCCATGAGCGCAATCCGGCAGATATTGACTGGGCGTCGCTGGATGTTGATGTGGTTATGGAATGTTCAGGCTTTTTCCGTGACCGCCCCGGCAATCAATTACATTTGGACGGCGGCGCGAAAAGCGTCTTGGTGTCTGCTCCGGCTAAGGGTGTGGATAAAACCATTGTATATGGTGTCAACGAATCCGAGTTAACTGCCGAAGATCTCATTGTGTCCTGTGCCTCATGCACGACAAACTGCTTGGCTCCGCTAGCCAAAGTACTCCTTGAGGCGGTTGGTATAAGGCGTGGTTTTATGACGACTATTCATTCCTATACCCTTGATCAGCGGATTTTGGATAGCTCTCACAAAGATATGTACCGCGCCCGTGCGGCGGCACAGAATATGATCCCTACATCGACGGGCGCCGCCAACGCCGTGGGCTTGGTATTACCTGAACTTAAAGGGAAATTGCACGGCTCTGCCATTCGCGTTCCTACGGCCAATGTGTCTTTGGTTGATTTGGCATTCCAGCCAGAACGGGTTACCAATGTCGAGGAATTAAATGCATTCGTAAAACAGGCCGCCGAAGGGGACTTGAAAGGTGTGCTGAGATATACCGAAGAACCTTTGGTGTCTTCCGATGTTAATCACGACCCACATTCGACTGTATTTGCCGCACCTCTCACCGAAGTTTTGCACCACGATTTGGTCAAGGTTATTGCTTGGTACGATAATGAGTGGGGCTTTGCTAACCGTATGATTGATGTAGCTCGCGCTATGCAATCTGCACAGGCGTAAGCAACATAATATGGTCGATTTCCCCTATGGTTGATTTTAAAAGACTGGAAGATATAGATGTCGCGGGTAAGCGGGTTTTGGTGCGGGTGGATTTTAATGTGCCCTGCGACGACGAGGGTAATGTCACCGATGGTACCCGCCTTGTCGCGGCTCTGCCGACCATCAATTTTCTGCGAAAGCACAAAGCCAAAATCATTTTGATAAGCCATTTTGGCCGCCCCGGCGGCAAACGCGAAACCCGCGCTTCCATGATGAAGCTTATCAAGCCTTTAACCAGCTTGCTTGGCACAGATGTGGCATTTGCGCCTGACTGTATCGGAAAAACTGCTGATGCGGCGGTGGCGGCATTACGTGACGGTGATGTGCTTTTGTTGGAAAACACCCGTTTTCACAAAGGCGAGACCCACAAGGCGGACGGCACGAAAGGCTATGACCCAAAATTTGCCGCAGCCTTAGCCGCCCACGGGGATATATTTGTCCACGACGCCTTTTCTGTGGCGCACCGTGCCCAAGGATCTACGTCTGGTATTGCGGCCAGTTTGCCCGCCTATGCAGGCTTGGCCATGGAGCGAGAGCTTGATCATCTCACCCAAGCCCTAGATATTCCGCGACGCCCTGTCATGGGTTTGGTCGGCGGCGCTAAGGTGTCCAGCAAGATTGACCTTTTGAAAAACTTGGTCAGTCGTTTGGATAGGTTAGCTATTGGTGGCGGTATGGCCAATACGTTCTTGGCGGCGCTTGGTCATTCGGTCGGGGCATCTTTGTGCGAACACGACTTAACCGATACGGCGCTGGAGATTATGCGTAATGCCGAGCGGGAAAATTGCGAAATCCTCCTGCCCGTTGATGTCGTCGCCGCCAAAGAATTTAAGGCGGGGGCAAAGCACCGGGTATGCGGCCTGGACGCGGTGGCGGACGATGAAATGATATTGGATGCAGGCCCTGCAACAGTGGACAAGCTCGCCGATGCCATAGATGCCAGCAAAACCCTGATTTGGAACGGTCCTTTGGGCGCGTTTGAACTCACGCCCTTTGATACGGCGACGGTGGAAGCGGCCAAATATGCGGCGCGGCGCGCCCAAAATAACGGCCTGATTGCGGTTGCAGGCGGCGGCGATACGGTGGCGGCGCTCAAACACGCAGGCGTAGCCGATGATTTCACATTCATATCCACAGCAGGTGGGGCTTTCCTAGAATGGATGGAAGGCAAAGCCTTGCCCGGTGTTGAAATTTTGAAGAAGTAAGAGTATGTCAGAATTTGATTTTCGCATAAACCCCGATTTGGACGCTGAGCGCCTGGCGTTATATTACCAAAAAGACGGGATGATACGGATTAACAATATTTTCCCGGACGATGTGGCCGAAGCCATTTATACGGTGTTATCCAAACAAACACCATGGTATATGGTGCATGCTAATGAACAGGGTGCGCACCAATATTACCGTCCCGAACAATGGCGGGCGCTGGATCAAACCCAGCAACAGCGTATTCTTAACGAGGTGCAGCAAAGAGCCAGTGATGGGTTTTCTTATCTTTATTACTGTTATCCTATGATTAACGCCTATATCGACGGACTTGACCCACAATGGCCGCTCCATACCTTGACCGAATATTTGAACGGCGATGAAATGCGCGACTTTGTCAAGACCGTTACTGGCGAACCCACCGTGATTAAATTAGACGCCCAAGCCAGCTTGTATGCGCCTGGACATTTTCTCAATACCCACGATGATAGGGGCGGGCATGCGGAACGCCGCGCCGCCTATGTGCTCAGTTTTTGCAAGGATTGGCGGGCAGATTGGGGGGGACAATTATTGTTTCTGGACGAAGATGGCAATGTCGAAACCGGATTTACGCCAAACTTCAACTCCCTGACCCTGTTCAAAGTCCCGCGTACCCATATCGTTACCCAAGTGGCCTCTTTCGCAGGTAGGCCTAGACTTAGTGTCGTGGGCTGGTTAAGAGATGACCCGAAATAAACTGCGTTTTCTAACCCTATTGGAGATATATATGAAAAAGTACTTACTCGCCGGACTGACGGCAACTTTGCTCAGCTTAGGTGCGTGTAACAATGCCCCGACAACACCTAGCACCGAAGAAGCTGCCGTTGAGGCGCTGAAGCTTGCCACAGAAAATCTGGCCAAATTTCGTACATGTCCTGAGGAAAACGTCCTCAAAGATATTAGCAGCTATGACAGTGATTTCGGCGATACTAGCCTTGAACAAGATGCTTGGTTTGCCGCCAATGCCAAGAAGCCGGGCGTAAAGACTACGGCGTCTGGTCTGCAATATAAAGTCAATAAAGCCAGCACAATGAAATCCAATACGCCCAAGCCGGAACAAACCGTGCGGGTCAATTATCACGGGCTTTTCTTGGACGGTAAAACCTTCGACAGTTCTTATGATCGGGGGCAGGATATTGAGTTTCCGCTCAACCGCGTTATCAAGGGCTGGACAGAAGGCGTTGGTCTGATGAAGCCGTGTGATGCCTGGACGTTCTATATCCCGTCTGACCTGGCTTACGGCGATAACGGCAAAGGCAGTATCCCACCAAAAACCCCGCTCGTGTTTCATGTGCAGCTCTTGGGTGTGAGGTAAGAGCTTTCTTCCCCCATTTATGGGGAAGGAGATACCTAATTATAATTGTCATCCCGGCCAAGCCCGGGATGACAATATTTATTTCGGGATGACGGTTTAAGCGTCTGGTAAATTATCCAGCGCCGTTTTTAGCTTCTCCAACTCCAGTGTGAACGCTGCCCGTCTTGTGTGTTCTTGTTCGACAACATGGGCGGGGGCGCGGTCTGTGAAGTTTTTATTGGCCAGCTTGCCGTCGACTTTCTTAATCTCGATTTCGACCTTTTCCATTTCTTTGGACAGGCGGGCGCGTTCTGCGTCCAGGTCAATCAGACCAGCCAGCGGCATGGCGATAGTGGCTTCGCCGACCACGGCCTGGATGGCGCCGTTGGGGGCAGTGTCGGACGTTTCCCAGCTTTCCATACGCGCCATACGTTCAAGGGCTTGTTTGTAAGTGCCCATGCGCGATATGGTTCCGGCGTTCGCGCCGATTAGAACCATTTTGGCTTTTTTGGACGGTGGGATGTTCATTTCGGTACGCACAGAGCGGACTTCGGTGATTAGGTCAATGAGCCAGGCGATATCGGCTTCGGCCTCCTTATTGATATAATTATCGCCAAAGTGTGGCCATTGCGCGGCCATGAGGAAGCCGCCCCGCCCGTCTTCGCCCGCAGTCTGTGTCCAAAGTTCTTCGGTGATGAACGGCATGAATGGGTGTAGCATGATGAGGATTTGATCGAACGCCCATGCGGCGCACGCACGTGTTTCGGCTATGGCCGCTTGGTCTTCGCTGTCGAATATGGGTTTGATAAGTTCCACATACCAATCGCAATATTGCCCGCGTGAGAATTTATAAGCGGCGTCTGCGGCATCATTAAATCTATAGGCTTCAATGGCCGATGTGACCAGTGCGCTGGCCTTGGTGACCTCGCCGACAATCCATTTATTGACGGTTTGTTGGCACGTGAGCGGGTCAAACCCGGCCACAGGGGCGCAACCTTTAAGCTGGCAAAAATTGGCGGCGTTCCATAATTTGGTGCCGAAATTGCGATAGCCCTCAATGCGTTGTTCGGATAGGCGGATATTGCGGCCTTGGGCGGCTTGGGCGGCCAGGGAGAACCGCAATGCATCGGCGCCGTATTTATCAATCAGCACCAGCGGGTCAACCACATTGCCCTTGGATTTGGACATTTTCTGGCCGTGCTCGTCCAGCACCAGGGCATGAATATACACGTCCTTAAACGGGACTTGTCCGGTGAGGTGCAAGCCCTGCATCATCATCCGCGCCACCCAGAAAAAGATAATATCAAAGGCGGTAACAAGGGTGGAGGTCGGGTAGAAACGCCTATATTCCTCCGTCTCCTCCGGCCAGCCAAGGGTCGCAAACGGCCACAGGCCAGACGAAAACCATGTGTCCAGGACGTCTGGGTCTCTTGCAATTCTTACAGAAGTAAGTTGTTGACCATCATCTGAACCGAGCCATTCATAACCAGACTGTGTTGGCATAGGCTCCGCGCGTTGGTCTACAGTTTGGTCTTCTATCCTTTG
>JALSHM010000023.1 GCA_026982235.1 Robiginitomaculum sp.
TCACAGATTTAACTCTGCGCATTTTTCATCATACCGTCTTCGTGCAGATGTGTATGTAGCTCAACCTTTTGGCTTATGGGGCTGGCTGCAGATAATAATTCATTGGCACCACCCGCATTGATAATATCAAAATATGCCGCTGCCGTCGTTTGTCCGGGAGCAGGTGGGCGGATGCTGGCATTTTCAATCCGAATGTTAGAATGGGCGGTGTCTTTGTCTGAGAATATTAAATAGCTGGTCGCCAATGCGGTCAGCACGACCAAGGCGATGGCTGGATAGCCCAAAATTTTACCGATACTTATTTTTGCATTTGCCATAATCTATGCTCCCCAAAAACCCATGACTTTGCGGACATCGTCCATGATGGGCGCTGAAATTTCTGCGGCCTTTTCTACACCGCGCTTGAGGACTATGTCCACTTCGCTTGGATTATCAAGATAGTTATTCAGCCTTGTACTAATGGGCCGTAAATGTTCAACGGCCAAATCTGCGAGGGCGGGTTTGAACACGCCAAAGCCTTGACCGCCATATTGATTTAAGACGTCTTGGTCGGACATACCGGACAAGGCCGCATAAATACCCACGAGGTTTTTCACTTCGGGGCGGTCTTCAAGTTCGTCCATATTGTCCGGCATCATGCCGGCATCGGTGCGGGCTTTGCGGAATTTTTTGGCGATAGTATCGGCATCATCCGTCAGGTTAATCCGTGAATTATCAGATGGGTCGGACTTGGACATTTTCTTGGTCCCGTCGCGCAAGGACATAATACGCGCACCAGGGCCTTTTATCAAAGGCTCTGGCAAGGGGAAAAATCCGGGTACGCTAAAATCATTATTAAACTTTTGCGCAATGTCGCGGGACAATTCCAAATGCTGTTTCTGATCTTCGCCCACCGGTACATGGGTGGCTTTGAACGCCAAAATATCTGCGGCTTGTAATACTGGGTAGGCATAAAGCCCTACTGAAACCCGTTCGGAGTTTTTCCCGGCTTTATCCTTAAACTGGGTCATGCGTGATAACCAGCCGACGCGGGCCACGCAGTTAAAAAACCAGGCCAGTTCCGTATGGGCGGCCACTTGGGCTTGGGGGTAAATAATGGCTTTGTCCGGATCAACGCCCGCCGCCAAATAAGCGGCGGCAATTTCACGGGTTTGGGATGCCAGTAATTTTGGGTCTTGGAACACGGTGACAGCATGCAAGTCAACAATGCAAAACACACATTCATGGGCGTCCTGGAGGTCAACGAATTTCGTGAGCGCTCCAAGATAATTTCCAAGGTGCAAAGCCCCGGTCGGCTGCATACCAGAGAACACTCTATTTGGGCCTTTATAGTCCTGATCTTTTTCCATTATGTTTCCATTATTTCTTAAGAGCATAGCGCAAATCTGCCATGCCGTAGGCTTTAAACACTAATGCAAGGCCTGCGTAAAGTGCAAACCCAAGCCCGGAGACCAATAACAAAAGCAAGTAATTCCTTATAATGCTCCCGTCTAACATGGGGGTGAAATACTGTGCCAGCCACCACGTCGCGACACCCATACCCAAGCTGGCCACAGCTATGCGCGGCAAGCGGTCGAATAGACGTCTATCGGGGGCAAAACTATTATCGCGGAGTAAAGTTCTTGTTAGGAAAAACACATTGACCCATCCGGCAAAGGAGGTGGCCAAAGCTAAGCCCCAAAATCCGACCTGGAGGAAAAGAATAAAACCGAATACTAGATTGATAATTGCAGATATGCCCGCATAAACCATGGGCGTTTTGGTGTTCTCGCGGGCGAAAAATGCGGGCGTTAGCACTTTGATCAGGACAAATGCCGGCAAGCCAAAAGCAAACATACGCAAAGCCATACCCGTTGCTTGGGTGTCAGCCCCATCAAATGCGCCGCGCTGGAACAGACCGCCAACCAGAAATTCTGGCATGGTGGCCAGCGCCACGGCGGCGGGTAGGGTGAGGAATGCCGCAATCTCCATAGCACGATTGAGAGAGGTTTTTGCCCCCGCTTCGTCGCCGCTACGCAGGCGGCGGGACAATGTCGGCAAAAGGGCAACCCCCATGGCAATCCCAATCATACCAAGGGGGAGTTGATACAATCTATCGGCATAATTCAACCAAGACGCACCGCCCTCTTGCATAGTGGAAATATTGGTGCTGACCATGATGTTAATATGGGTAATACCTGCGGCCAACATGCCCGGAATGCCGAGGGTTAAAAGCCGCTTCATACCCGGTGTCATGCGCGGCATTTGTGGTTTAATTCTAACCCCCGCTTTGCGGCACGCCCAGACAATCATGGAAAGCTGTAATATGCCTGAGAAACTCATGCCGATGCACAAATAGATGACCAATTGGGCTTGGCTCCAATCAGCTTTCATCATGGCCAAAAAAATACTAATTAAAACGACATTCAAGAGTACGGGGGCAAAGGCTGCGGCGGCAAATCTATGGCGGGTGTTGAGAATACCGGAAAACATCGCCGTCAAAGATATGAGCAATAAATAGGGCATAGTTAATTGTGCGCCAATAACCGCCAATTTAAAGGTAGATATAGGCGGGCCAAATCCCGTGTCTATATTGGCCTCACGCCCCAGACCTGCGCCGAACAAATTGAGTGTCCACGGCATGGTAAGTTCGAAAATAATCACCAATACTGCGACAATGAAAAACAATCCGGCGAAAGCCTCACTGGCAAATTGGTCGGCTTTCTCCTCGCCGTCTTCTTCAATACGCCGTGCATAAAGGGGCACAAAGGCGGAATTAAATGCTCCTTCTGCGAATATGCGCCGAAATGTATTGGGTATCCTATAGGCTGTCACCAAAGCATCATTGATAGGCCCCGCTCCTAAATAGGTTGCAGACAATGTATCGCGCACCAAACCCAGCACCCGGCTCATCAAAGTCAATGTGCCAATAATGGCTGTGGATTTAATCAGTTTCATGTGGAATTTTGCTCCTAGCTCGTGAATACAGCAAGCAGGTCAGTTCGCAAACTGTTTTCATCTGGTGGGCTATCTGCATCTGGGCTAACATAAAACACATCTATGGCCTTGGGGCCGATAACCTCAATATGGGCGGAGCGGACGGAGAGTTTGTGCTGCGTAAGGACAAGCGCCAAAGCATGGAGCAGGCCGGGGCGATCACGGCCTTCCACTTCTATTATAAATTCTTGCCCGTCCTTTTGCAAAATAGATATACGCGGATATACGGGGATGGCTTGTGCGCGGCTGGACGTTAAAGCATTAGGCTGGGTTTTTATATTGAGCTTGCCCTTGGCGGCCAACAAAGTTTTAGCTTCTAAATCCCGTAGCCTTTGCTGGTTTTTGCGGCCAAATGCCATGCCCTCCGTGTTTTGTAAATAAAAACGGTTAAACACACGGCCATCATCAGACGTATGCAATTTAGCGCCAATAATCGACGCACCGCAAAGTGCTATAGCACCCGCCAAATCGGCAAATAAATGTGGGCGGTCTTGTGTGAGTACCCATAGTTCTGTGATGTCCTTGGGGCGGTCTAATTTGGTACGGACAAAATGGGTTTTTTGTTTAGCTTTCTTGGATAGGCGCGCCAGCAACATATCCTGCTCATTTTCTGCGCTGTCATCATCTGCGCCCATACCCATCAATATTTTACGGGCACTAAAATAAAGCTGGCGCAAAAGCTCGCCTTTCCAGTCATTCCATATCCCCGGACCTACGGCGCGAATGTCGACGACCGTAAGCGCCGTCAACATTTGCAAGCGCTTCAGTGAACCTATTTTGCGCGCGAAAGTTTCGACCGTGTCTGCATCCGTAATATCGCGGCGTTGTGCGGTTTCGCTCATGAATAAGTGGTTGCGCACGAGCCAGGATATGGTTTCTATATCCGCATCTGGCAAGCCGAGCCGCAAACCCGCCTCAGTGGTGAGCCGTGCGCCGTCTTCGCATTGGTCGCCCTCCGCTTTGCCGACATCATGGAACAGGCAGGCCAGATAGACCAAGAGGCGTGTGCGGGTATTCCAGTCTTTGACAAAACTACTGACCAGTGGATGTTCCCGTTCACATTCACCGCTTTCAATATCGTGCAGGAATTGCACCAGTGAAATCGTATGCTCATCTACTGTATAGGCATGATGCATATTGAATTGGGTGCGGCCTACAATCTCGCCAAATTCTGGCAAATAGGCGCCCAATATCCCCGCCTCATTCATAGTGCGCAATATGGCGGCAGGCGCTTTGCTCTTGAGCAGGATTTTGTAAAACACTTTGGCAATGTCTGGGTTGCGGCGAAATGGGTCATCTATACGGTGGCGGTTGGCGAACAGGGCTTGGAAAGCATTGGGGTGGATGTCCAAATTGCGTGCGCCTGCAATGCGGAACAAATCCAGCATTAAAATTGGCCGCGTTTTAAGCCGTGCTGCTGCGACAAAATTAAGCCGCCCATGCTCCAGCACAAATCCGGGTTCTTTGAGACCGCGCCGGGATGTGGGTAAGAACCTGTCTAAACCTTGGGGCAGAAGAAGTTGACTATCTGCCTCCAATTTGGCGCAGGCCATGCGGGTCAGAGCGCCCACTTCGCGGGTGGTGTTGAAATAAGCATGCATGAAATCTCCGACCATATCTTCACGGGTCTTGCCAGTATATCCCATGCGCTTTGCGAGATTAGCTTGTTTGTCAAAGCTTAATATTTCGGTGGCCCGTCCGCCGAGTATGTGCAGGTGAATACGCGCCGCCCACAAAAATTCTGCTGCATCGCTAAACCGTTTGGCCGCTTTTTTATTGAGAAGCCCAAGTTGCATATAGGCACGCACACCGTGGGGGTTAACAGGAGCATGTTTTCTGTTGCCGCCGTAAATAAAGAGGGAAATCCAATATAATTCGTGTAAATCCCGAAGTCCGCCTTTGCCCTCCTTGACATTTGGCTCAATCACATAACGCGAATTGCCCTCGCGTTCATGGCGGTTGTCACGGGCAGTAAGCTTGACGGCGATATATCTACGCTTGCGTGCCCGGCTTCGTTCTTTCGCCAAGAGTGTCACCAGCTTGGTTGCGGGCTCTTCTGCACCCGCCAATAAGCGCAAGTCCAACATTGCGGTCAGGACGGTTTCGTCTTTGCGACCAAGCTCTATACATTGGGCGGGTGAGCGCGTTGCGTGCCCAACTTTGAGGCTCATATCCCAAAGCATGTACAGAATATATTCAGTCATTTTTGCGCAGGTTTTCTTGTCGACCTTAGGGGATGTTAGAAACAGCAAATCAAGGTCGGAATAGGGCGCCATCTCGCCGCGACCATAGCCGCCAACGGCACATAGGGACATTTGGTCTGAACCGGGAAATAAATTTTGGGCGGCGTGGTCGAACAGGGCTATTAGAATTTCATCATGGGCTTTTGCTATGGCGGCAGCGGTATCAAGGGCGCTGGTTTTTCCCGCTTCAAATGCGCTTAAGATTTTTTTTGTGTTATCCGCAAGACGTTTTTTTAACACGGCCAAGGTTTTGGTTTTGTCATCCCCAATGGCCGTAAGTTGTTCAAGCAAGGTCATTTTAGCGAGCCTTTGAAATGGCTTTAAGCTCGTAGAGTAAATCCAAAGCTTGGCGGGGAGATAATTCGTCTACGTCCAAATCGGATACGGCTTTGTCCACGGCGGATGGTTTGGCCTTTGGGGCGGGTTTAGGGGCGGAGAATAATGGCAGGCCGCCCAGTGCATCTGTGCTGTCCGCATCGGCTTCGAGCCTAGCAAGTACATCTTTGGCGCGCTCTACGGCAGCGGCGGGGAGACCCGCCAATTTGGCCACTTGCACACCGTAAGATTTATCCGCCGCCCCGTCTGCTATATCGTGTAAGAACACCAGATCCGTTTCTCCGTTTTCATTCGTCCACTCTTTCGCCCGCAAGCTGGCATTGCCTGCGTGGGGGAGTGTCTCCATTAGACCAGTTAACTCATGATAGTGTGTCGCAAATAGGGCTCTGGACTTATTTATTTCGTATAAATGCTCCGCCGCTGCCCATGCGATAGAAAGCCCGTCAAAAGTTGCCGTACCGCGCCCTATTTCGTCGAGGATTACAAAGGTGCGTGCGCCCGCTTGGTTGAGAATGGCCGCAGTTTCGATCATCTCCAACATAAAGGTCGAACGTCCGCGCGACAGATCATCGCTTGCCCCGACCCGGGAAAACAGCGCATCAGCGACCCCGATAACCGCTTTGGTCGCGGGCACAAAACTGCCCGATTGTGCCAGTACAAACATTAAAGCATTTTGCCGCAGATAAGTGGATTTACCCGCCATATTGGGGCCCGTAATAAGGGTCAGCCTTCG